>JBJFHW010000110.1:0-3921 GCA_051893965.1 Acutalibacteraceae bacterium | reverse complement strand
CAGACGCGCTAGATTCAGGTTCTAGTGGTAGCAATACTGTGTGGGTTCAAGTCCCATCCTCCGCACCAAAAAATGACAAGTTTCAAAAGAAGCTTGTCATTTTTTACTTCTTACCTTTTCACTCTTCACTTTTCTCTGCCTCGGTTTCATTATGGAATAACAGGAACAACACTATAAATTTATAAAATAACAATATAACTTATTGCAATTTTAGCTATTACTCTATATAATGAAATTAAAATATTTTTTCGGAGGAAAAGATATGAGTACTTTAAAACAAGTTTGCATTAGCATAATCACAATTGTGTTCTTATGGGCGGCGGCAATCATTTCTTTGGGAGAAATTGGATTTATTGACACAATATATCTGTGGGATGCACCGGAATTTTTGATGAATATCGTGGCAGTCATATACTTTTCGGCATTTGTTATAATAGGTATTACAGCAAAAAGAAAAAATTGGAATGCGATGTTAATATCAGCATTTATATGCGGTATCATACCGGTGTTATTCTCTCTTTTTGTTTATATAGAAGATTTTTTTGAAAATCTGGTTGAAAAACCGATTCATCATATTCTTTATGTGATAAGTAGCGTAATCAATGCTTTTTGTGATCTGTTTATTCCTTTGTTTTATCCGATTATAACAATTGCGTATCCGTTTAGAGAAAATATTTTTACTTATGTGCTTTTTGTGTTGGCGCCGATAACCGCAGTCATATCATATAAAGTTACAAAAACGAAAGATTTAAGACCTGAATGATTTCTTCATTATTGGCAACCGAATTGTTGATAAAATTATATAGATAACCCCGAGTTCTATACCGATTCCGGTAAAAACACTCGGGGTTATCAGTTTATTCTTTTGTTTCTTTCATCGCTTTTCGCTTTTCATAAACCTCAGGAAACTCATGAAGCACGCCGCCGGTTTTGTAGCCGACCATCGTGTCAAGACAAACGCTGTGAATACTGTTAAAAATGCTGATGTCAATATTCGGGTTGGTTTTCTTCAGTGTGCGGATCAGTTCTTTTGCCTCCTGCCGCTTTGACTGAGAATGGCCGTTGTTGTCGCATTCGGTGCAGTTTTCGGTAAAACGGCAGGCGCATTGAATGAATTCAAGATGGTTATATCTCTTCCAGGCAAGAATGGCGTCCTCGTGAACACAATAAAGCGGACGAATCAGCTCCATGCCCTCAAAGTTTGTGCTTTGAAGCTTCGGCGGCATCGCCTGCAACTGGGAGCCGTAAAACATGCTCATAACCGTTGTTTCAATCACATCATTAAAATGATGTCCGAGAGCGATTTTGTTGCAGCCGTAGTGCTTTGCCATGCTGTAAAGATGACCGCGGCGCATTCTTGCGCAAAGATAGCAGGGTGATTTGTCCGTTTTGTTGGTAACATCAAAAATGTTTGTTTCAAAAATTTTGATGGGAATGGCAAGAAGCTCGGCATTGCTTTCAATTTTTTTGCGGTTGATTTCGTTGTAACCGGGGTCCATAACAAGAAATTCAAGCTCAAAAGGAACTTCACTGTGGCGCTGAAGAAGCTGCAAAAGCTTCGCCATCAGCATCGAATCCTTGCCGCCGGAAATGCAGACGGCAATTTTGTCGCCCGCTTCAATCAGATTGTAGCGTTTGACCGCACCGATAAAAGGATTCCAGATGGTTTTTCTGTATTTTTTCTGAATGCTTCGTTCCGCAATTTGATAATCTTCCAATTCTTTTTTCATGGTTATGCTCCGATACCTCTGCCTTTGACTCCAGTCAGGTCTTTGATTACTTCACCTGCGATGATCAGACCGACAACCGAAGGAACAAATGCGTTGCTTCCGGGTACTTGGCGACGCTTAGTACATTTTCTTGCCGTTCCGGGTGGGCAGATGCAGTTTGTGCGGCAGCTGATTGCCATGTCGTCAATCGGTGTCAGCGGCAATTCTTTTGAATAAACAACCTTTAAGCTTTTGATTTTTCTTTTTTTAAGCTCTGTCCGCATAACCTTGGCAAGCGGACAGACGGAAGTTTTATAAATATCGGCAACTTCAAAAGCAGTCGGGTCAAGCTTGTTTCCGGCACCCATGGAACTGATAATCGGTGTGCCGGCTGCCTTTGCGTTGACAACAAGCTCAATCTTTCCCGTAACGGTGTCGATAGCATCAACAATATAGTCATACTGCGAAAAATCAAACTGATCGGAAGTTCCGGGAGAATAAAACGTTTTATAAGTTTTCACAACCGCGTCGGGGTTGATTTCGGCAATTCTTTCTGCCGCAACGTCAACTTTATATTGTCCGACGGTTTTTCTTGTGGCATAAATCTGGCGGTTGATGTTGGTCAGACAAACCTTGTCGTCGTCAATCAGGTCAATTTTGCCGATTCCGCTTCGAACGAGCGCTTCGGCCGTGTAGCCGCCGACGCCGCCGATGCCGAAAACAGCAACGCGCGATTCGCCGAGTTTTTTCATGGCGTCTTTTCCGAAAAGAAGTTCGGTTCTTGAAAATTGGTTTAACATCGCTTTTTTGTTCTCCGTAATTTTATTTGATAATATTTGAAAGTAAAAATGAAACATATAAAACATATAAATATGCTATATTATATTGAACTGCAAAAGAAAAGTCAATACATCAAAGCAGGCGAATTGATTTTTGATACCTTTGTCGTGTGGGATAAATATTGTGAAACATTGAATTTTTTATGAAATCAGTTCAATATATTGAAAAAAGTAAAAACTTGTTATATAATAAACCTATAGGTATAGTATGTATTATGCGGCGGTGATTGCATGGGCAAAGAACATGAAAACGATATTAAGATTCATTTGAATGTTGAGGGAATGTCCTGCCCGAATTGTGAAGTCAGAATAAAAAATATGCTTGATTCAACAGACGGGATATATTGTTCACAAGTCAGTTACCGAACAGGAAAGGTTGAGATAATTTTTGATTCTGATAAGATTTCTCTTGAAGATATAAAGAAAAAAATAGAAGATCTCGGCTATTCGGTTTGCGAATTTGAAAATAATAAAAAAGGCGCCTTTCGCGCTTCGCTGATTAAAATCGGTATAATTCTTCTGCTGTTTGCGGTTTTGCAGTATTTCGGCATTTTGAATTATCTTGTACCGTCGCAGCTTGCAGACAGCGGCATGGGATATTCAATGCTGTTTGTTATCGGGCTGATTACTTCCGTTCATTGCATTGCCATGTGCGGAGGAATCAATCTTTCCCAAAGCTTACCCGCAGATGCAAAAAACGCAAGCAGAAAGAGGGCACTTTTGCCGTCGCTTTTCTATAATTTCGGCAGAGTGATTTCTTATACTGTCATCGGGTTCGTGCTCGGACTTATCGGTATGATAATCGGAGGCAAAACCGGAAGCGGTGTTTCCTATATGCTCCAGGGAATTCTAAAAATCATTGCCGGCATATTTATGGTAATCATGGGCATCAATATGCTCGGGATTTTTCCGAAGCTTAGAAAAATCAGCTTTCAAATGCCTGCATCATTTTCCCGGAAAGTGAACCGTGCGGGTCGACGCTCTAAAACTCCGCTGGTTGTTGGATTATTAAACGGCTTGATGCCCTGCGGACCGCTTCAGTCAATGCAGATTATCGCATTAGCAAGCGCAAACCCTCTCACCGGAGCTTTATCCATGCTTGTTTTCAGTCTCGGAACAGTGCCGTTAATGCTTGGTCTTGGCTCTGTTGTGTCCCTGCTTGGGCATAAATTCTCTGATAAGGTAATGACAGTCGGTTCAGTTTTGGTGGCGGTTCTGGGACTTTCCATGCTGTCTCAGGGAAGATCCCCCGGCCCTGCAACCCCGACCGGGTGGAGGCTGTGTTTGAAGATGTGGGCTGGTTTGGCGGGGAGACGGTGCCCATGGAGTACACAGGGCATCAGCCCTTTTTGAGCAACGGCGTCTATGTGGTC
>JBJFHW010000109.1:0-3951 GCA_051893965.1 Acutalibacteraceae bacterium | reverse complement strand
TGCTCCAGCTTATTTTTGCCGTTTTCTTTGCGGTTGAGGAAACCTTGATTGACGGAGCATCGGTTTTGGTTGCGGTTGTCAGCTGTGTATAAACGCTTGAGGAAACTTTTTTGCTGTCAATCGTCTTATAAGCTGTTACTCTGACTTTATAGGTTGTGCCTTTTGAAAGTTTGCTGAATGTATAGGTTGTTTTGGTGGTGTCAACCGTCTTTACGGCTTTGCCGCTTGAATTATAAAGCGTTACTTTATAGCCGGTTGCGCCGGTGACCGCTTTCCATGTGGCTTTGATGGAAGTGGTTGTCTGAGAAACCGTCAGCTTGCTTGTTTTGCTCGGAAGAATGTTGAAAGTAAGCTTTGTTGAACCGCTGTAATTGCCTTTGAACTTAACCGTTATGGTATATTTGCCGGTGTTCTTGCAGCCGGAAGAATAGCTGACGGTGTAATCCGTGCCGTTTTTGAGGGTGGTGCCCTTGCTGTTCTTGACGGTTACGGTCGGCTTCTGTGCTTTGCCGTTATAGGTGAAAGTAGTCTTGGAAAGCTTGATGGAAGAAGCTTTGTAAATTACAGCCGTGCTTGAAACCTTGCCGCAGACTGTGCAGGCGGTAACTTTTTTGCCGTCTTTTGAGGTTGTGGCTTTGGTTGTTGTGGTAGTTTTGTAGGTGTGACTGGTTTTGGAAACCGTTGTCTGAGCAACTAAGGTTGCACCGCAAACAGAGCAGTGCTTACCCTCAGTGAGACCTGTTTTTGTGCAGGTGGCAGCTACTGCCTTGTCGGTGACAATTGTATGACCGAGTGCGGGAACCTCTGTCTGAGCAACTGTGATTTCACCGCAGACTGAGCAGTGCTTGCCGGCGGTTTTGCCCGGCTGCGTGCAGGTTGCGGAAACGGCGGCGTCGGCAACTTCGGTGTGACCGAGTGCGGCAATTTCTTCATGACCGGAAATCCATGTCTCGCAGTCATTGCAATATACACCGGCGGTATAGCCCTTTTCGGTGCAGGTGGCGGCAACAGCGGCTTTTTCTTCGGTGTGCTGATGACCGGTTGGGGCTATCATTTCGACTCGAACATTATATCCGCAAGAGCAGTCATAGCCCTCTGTGTGACCGTCAGTTGTGCAGGTGGCGGCAACTGCTTCAATTTTTCCGTTGTGTTCTTCATTGCTCAAGAAAACACCGCAGGTTTTACAAATCATATAGTGCCCGTCCATCGTGTTGACGAGTGCTTGGGCGGTATGGAAGTGTGTACCGAAACGACTGGAACTAAAGCTGATATCTGCCTTATCTGTAAAATCAACTATTTTTTGCGAGTCACTGATGCTTACTAATGTGTTGTTGGCAGCAGCTTTGTAAGCCTTAAAGCCTGAAGCGGATATCTGACCGAAAGTATAGGTACAGCTGCTCGGCAAATCGAATGCTGTATAGTAATACTCATCGCAGTCAAGAAGGCTGTACGCAAATTGCATATACGCAGCACTGTAAGAAGTCTCATAATTGATGCAATAAGAATTTGATTTGATCGTAGAACTGTATATCTCTACATCACTTTGTGCGTATGCGTTTGAACTTGTCGGCTGAAAAATGATGCCGGAGCCGATGGAGGTATGGTTGGTCAGAGTACTGTCATAAAGATGAAGACGGTAAAAATCTTTACAGTTGATGACGCTCATTATAGAAACTTCGCCTGTCGGTTGATAATCGGAATCTTTGCACAGTGAAATGTCAACACCGCTGACAATGAGAGACGCCTGTTCGTTGTTGAGAAGAAAAACAGAACCGTTGCCGTCCGTACCGGACTTTTTGGTGCTGAAGTTAATGGAGCTGTCATGGTCAGGGTCGCTGTTGATGACATAAAAGTCTGTCATCCGGCTGATTGAAAAGAGGTTTGTCATTGTTGTTGTGGTTACATCAATTGAAAAACCGTTCAGGTCAAGAACAACAGTGCCGCTTTTTGCAGCGCTATACTGCACTCCGATCGGGTAGGGGAACGAAGGTGTGGCTGTGATGTCGCCGATCAGACAGATCCGGGTTCCGCTTTCCGCTTTGACGAGAGCGTCATTAAGCCCTTGGATGTCACTGACCATGCAATCATTAAATGCATTGGCACCGCCGTTTGCGGCGCTCGCCGTGAACGGTACGGCGAACAGGACGGAAACCATCATCAAAAGCGCCATACATAAAGAAAGTGTGCGTTTCATTTTTTATAAATCTCCTTTATACTTTTATAGTTTATAAGGCAGAGAATCCTTACAGCGATATTATAAAACAGCAGGAAGATTTTTACACCCTACATTTGTAGGGGGCCGGCAAAAAAAGACAAAATCTGAGAAAAAAGCTTTGCTTACCCTACAAATGTAGGGTGTGTAAAAAAGGGCGATGCTTTATAATGAAATTACATCTATCCTGGGGTGAAAACAATGAAAAAATGGATTTCTTTTCTCACGGTGATTTTGCTTCTCGGTTTGCTTTGCGCCTGCTCGCAAAACGAAGAGCCGACAACCGTTTCAAAAGAGGAAACAAGCGCGCAGACTACCGCTGAGACACAGCCCGATTCTTCCGCCGCGGCAAAAGAAACCGCACAACCGGTTGTTCAAAACAGCGTTCAGACCACAAACGAGGAAACGCAAGCTCAGACCACACAGGAGACAACAACCGCCGTGAAACAGCAAAAGCCGAAAATTTCCGCTTCGGAGCTTTTTGACGCAAACACGTTGAGCATGCTGCTAAACAATTATTCCTGCGTGCGTGTGGAAAGAACGTTCGATTACGGAAAACAAACCGAACAGTATTCGCGTCTTGACGGCGAAATGTTGCAAATTGTCAAAAACAGTCCGAATGACAGCGATCCTTTTTATTACGGTCGGCTCGGAAGCTTTTATTTTGAAGTGGAAAGCGACAGAACGAAAGCGTATGTTATGCTTGACGATCTCAACAGCGAAACCGATTTTCCGGCTGAAAACACGATTGCCGCACTGTTTTCCGACTGTAAGGCAAGCTTTGTCAAAGAAACCGATGATTGTTATGTTTACAAAGTGACTTATCCCGACATGGGCGTTGACGATATGGAAATTACCGTAACCGTGAAAAAAGACACCCTTGCCATTGTCAAAGCGGTTTATAAATCTGACGGCGAAGTGACGCAGACCGATAAATTTACTCTCGGCGCGCAAGTGAAAGATTACGCAAAAATCATTTCCAATTCCAAAGAGAAGAAAACCGTCACGGTTATTGCCGAAAAATCAAAGGGCAGCAACAAAACCGTAAAAGAGACGAAGCTGAAGCTGCCGTCCGACTGGGAAATTGTAATAAACGATTCCGATGAGCTTTTCACTTATATGGACAGCGGCTATACCGTGCCGTATCAATATCCGGGAAACGGCAAGAATTATAAAATTTATGTAACCAACTCTATGGGTTAAGAGTTCGTGATATTAACAAGTCAAAGGAGAATGAAATATGGGTCTTATTAAAGCAATCACAGGTGCCGCAGGCGGCGTTCTTGCCGATCAATGGAAAGACTATTTTCTATGTGAGGCACTCAATCAGGAAACGCTCGTTGCCAAAGGTCAGAAAAAAATCACGGGCCGTTCCTCAAACTATAAGGGCGATGAAAACATCATCACAAGCGGCTCCATCATTTCCGTTGCAGACGGACAGTGCATGATCATTGTTGAGCAGGGAAAAGTTGTTGAGCTTTGCGCAGAGCCGGGCGAATTTACATATGACGCTTCAACCGAGCCGAGCATTTTCTCGGGTAATCTGAGAGGCAGCATCAAAAGCACGTTCCAGAACATCGGTAAGCGTTTCACTTTCGGCGGCGAAGCGCCGAAAGATCAGAGAATTTATTATTTCAACACAAAGGAAATCGGCGACAACAAATACGGAACGGCAAATCCCATTCCGTTCCGGGTTGTTGACGAGGAAATGGGTTTTCGTCTTTCGGTTGATCTTCGCT
>JBJFHW010000108.1:0-3955 GCA_051893965.1 Acutalibacteraceae bacterium | reverse complement strand
AATTGACGAATATCATTATAACGTTCAGTGCGAAAGCGAAAATCTGATGAAAAAGGCGCAGGACAACGGCGTTGCGCTTTATATCATCGCTTCTTACGGTTATGTCGGTTTCCCGGCAACAAGCAAGGCTTTTGAACAAAGTGACTGCCTGATTGAAACAAAAATGGAATCTTTCGGCGCAACCTGTGCGCTTTACGGCGAAACGTTCGCGTCCGATTATGAAGCAGTGGGAACCGTCTGCGCAGACAAGAGCCACAACCATGTTTCCACCGACGCAATTGTTGACGCTTCAAGCTGTGCTTTCCCCGAACAGACCTGGTTCATCAAAAATAACAAGCATGTCGGTCTGACCTACGGCACGGACTGCACAAAGCT
This sequence comes from Acutalibacteraceae bacterium, assembly GCA_051893965.1. Taxonomy (GTDB): domain Bacteria; phylum Bacillota; class Clostridia; order Oscillospirales; family Acutalibacteraceae; genus UBA6857. The sequence goes on along the minus strand of JBJFHW010000108.1, from coordinate 3,580 downwards.
TCTTGGATTTTTCATTTCGGCACAGTCTCAGCAGACCGTTCACAGCGATGAAAATTATCCGCAGTTTGTTTCTCTCGGACTTCAGAACGGAAAATTTACTTCACTGACCGGAAACGAACTCAAACCGAGTATCCTTGACAAACATTCCAATCTGCTTGTCAGACTGCTGAGCTTTCTTTCAGGCATTATCGAAAAAATAATGAGCCTTATCGGCGCATGAGTTATAAAAGAATAAGAACGGAGAATTATTATGAAAAGAGTTTTTAAGAAAACGGTGTCACTGCTTCTGACGCTTTTGCTTGTTGTGTGCAGTCTGAGCGTTGCCGCGGCGGCACAGCAAACGGTTACCCCTGTTATCATCATCAGCGGAATGACTTCTTTCCCGATTTATAATGAAAACGGCGAAAGTGTTTTCCCGATGTCAAACGAAAAAATCCAAAAAGACGTTGCAAAGCTTGTTCTTCCTCTTGCCGGTTCTGCTTTAACAAGCAACTGGGAAATTTTTGCAAAATACGGCATGGAACCCATTCATGACCTTTTTGAAGAAACAAGATGCGATGAAAACGGCAATTCCGTTTATAAAATTACACCGGAATCTTTTCCTGAAAACGCAGGAAACTATAAAGAAATGTTCGACAGCGACACAGGCGAACGCGGCATGATTCAAAATGTTGCGGAAAAAATCGGTTGGGAAAACACCTATTTTTATCACTATGACTGGAGAATGAATCCGCTTGATCTGATTGACGGTCTTGATACTTTGGTCAAGAAGGCAATGGACGAAAGCGGCAGCAGCAAGGTTTCCTTTTTTGCCATGAGCTTCGGCGGAATGATTGCCGAATCATATATGGCAAAATACGGAACGGATCATCTGAAAAATGTTGTTTTCGGCTCAACCGCATTCAACGGCGTTGAACTTGTGGGCAGACTGTTTGCAGGCGACCCGAAAATTGAAATCAAAGACGCGCTGGATTATTTTGCAACCTATCTTCAGAATTCCGATTTTGCCTCCAACGTTCTTTCCGTCAGCGCCGCTGCTCTTGCAAAATACGGTGTGAAAGGCGAAAAGGCAGTCAATGACTATCTCAAAGCGTTTATTGATGTTCTCAAATATCCGCTTTATTCCGAAGTTTTCATGGATACTTTTGCCCATTTTCCCGGCGTATGGTGCCTGATGCCGAAAGCGTTTTATGAACAGGCCAAGCAATATATGCCGACAACGGCTGAATTTTCAGACACATTCTTTGATAAGATCGACGAATATATGTATGAGATTCAGGGCAAAAACAGCGAAATTATTGCCGATGCAAGAGCAAACGGCGTCAATGTTTATATCATCGGCGCCTACGGTTATGCGGGAATTCCGCTTACCGACGGCTGCAAAAACCGCACCGACACGCTGATTGATACCTATCTGATGACCGGTAACTGCGCCGTTGCGCCTTACGGTAAAACGCTTGATGACATTGAATATTCAAAAGACGGTGCCTGCACAGCGCATAACCATGTTTCCACCGATAATATTATTGACGCTTCTGTGGGTATGCTTCCGGAAAACACCTGGGTAATCAAAAATATGACGCATGTTGAATTTGCAAAAGGTCAGCTCAGCGGTGAGCTTGCGGTCTGGGTTGTAACCAGCGAAGAGCCCGTTGATGTTCACACCGACAGCCGCTATCCGCAGTTCATTGAAAATGTCCGCTCAGAAGGAAAATACAGATCACTGACCGAGGGTGTGACGCTTTCCGATGAGGAAAGTTCAGACAGCGTCCTTTCGGCGTTCACCGCTTTCATCAAACAGCTGCTTTCATTCCTGCTTAAAATTATAGGAATCCAGACTGCAAAATAAATGAATACGCCCCGTGTCGGTTCGGCAAGGGGCGTTTTTGAAGTGAAACTCACAGAAAGGAAAGCCTTGCGAAATATTATGCTATACAAGGCGAAAGAAAAAAATGAAAGAATATAACGTAAAAGATTTCGGCGCACGCGCAGACGGAAAAACCGATGATTCGGCGGCGATTCAAAAGGCAATTGACTGCTGTTTTGAAAACGGCGGCGGCAGAGTACTGCTTGACGGAGGTATCTTTTTCAGTAGTTCTGTTATTATCAGGAAAAACGTTGAACTTACTATTCAAAAAGGCGCCGTGCTCAAAGCCACAGACAAAATTGAAAATTATTTTCGTCCCTGCGAAACCATCAACGACCCGAAAACCGCTCTTGTGGGAAATCCCGTAACCGGAAAGCCGTCTTTTGCGTTTATTTACGGCTTTGAAGCCGACGGCGCTTCCATCAGCGGCGGCGGTGAAATTGATGCAAACTGCTATGCTTTTGTTGAAAGAAAAAGCGAATATTATGTTACCGGCAATTTTTATCCGCGCCCGACGGTGATCTATATTGAAAAGAGCAACCATATCACCGTAAGAGACGTAACGATCAAAAATGCGCCGTTCTGGACGCTTCACCCGGCAGGCTGTGACGATGTGCTCATTTCAAAAATCCGCATATTGAATCCGCTTGATGTGGCAAACAGCGACGGCATTGACCCCGACCACTGCACCAATGTGCGAATTGAGGGCTGTCACATTGAATGTGCCGACGACTGCATCTGCCTGAAAAATTCAAAGGGCAACAGTGAATACGGTGAATGTAAAAACATCATCATCACAGGCTGCACACTCATTTCAACCTCGGCGGCAATCAAAATCGGCACCGAGGGAATCAACAATTTCAAAAATATCCTTGTTGATAACTGCATCATTTCAAAAAGCAACCGCGGTCTTTCCATTCAGGTGCGCGACTGCGGAAACGTTGAAAATGTTTCCTATTCAAACATTATCATTGAAACAAGGCGCTTTTGCTCCGACTGGTGGGGTACGGCTGAGCCGATCAGCATCACCTCGCTTCGCCGCGACGAAAACACAAAATGCGGCAGTGTAAAAAATATCCGATTTTGCAACATCACCTGCAAGGGCGAAAACGGCGTCTTGCTTTTTTCAGGCGAGGATAACCCGATTGAGAACGTCCACTTTGAAAAGGTCAATGTCACGCTTTCAAAAAGCACAAAATGGCCGTGTGCCATGTATGACCTGAGACCCTGCATTGATTTTTCCGTTGAGCAGCAAAAAAACGCCTGCTTCTTTATCCGAAATGCAGACGGTGTTTCGTTTGATAACTGCGAAGCCGCAATTGAGCCTGATGAAGCGTATTCCTGCGCCGTTGATGCGGAAAATGCAAACGGCATAACCTTTGAAAAGTTCCGCTTCGGCAACATGGAAAGCATCGAAGCAATCAAAATTAAATAAGTCATGATTTATAAAAAACGCACCGGGATTTTGAATTGTCCCGGTGAATTTTTTATTGATTGATTGCCTGAATCGATGCAACATAGTAGCTGTTTTTATCGGTCTTGTGAAGTGTGATTTTCACATATTTTGCAGGCTCGGGTTCGACCATGTTGCCCTCTGAATCCTGCGTCCAGTCCTCACCGGCAAGATAGCCGACCGTGAGCGTTATGCTGTTGCCCTTTTCGTTCGCTTCCATAACCTTGGGCGTATAAATCGGCGTGATGCCGATGCCGCCG
>JBJFHW010000107.1:0-3979 GCA_051893965.1 Acutalibacteraceae bacterium | reverse complement strand
CTCTTCTGAGCGGTCTTGCGCCGTAAACCGGGTCAAAACCTGCATCGGAAACCATCTGAACAACCTCATCGCTGAAGTTCATTTCAATATCCATGCCTGCAAGACGATTTGTTGTCTGTGAAAGCATACGTCCTGCAATTTCGTGAATCTGGTCTTTTGTCAGCTGATTGAACACGATGATTTCATCAACTCTGTTGAGAAATTCCGGTCGGAATGTTTTCTTCAGCTCACCCATAACAGCGTCATAAATTTTGCTTTCGCTCAATGCGCCGTTTTCGCTTGAAGCGTCAAAACCGATTGATTTTGTGTTGCCGGAAATCAGCTTTGCACCCAGGTTTGAAGTCATAATGATGATTGTGTTTTTGAAGTCAACCTTACGTCCTTGCGAATCGGTCAGAACACCGTCGTCAAGAATCTGCAAAAGCATATTGAAAACATCGGGGTGCGCTTTTTCAATTTCATCAAAAAGCACAACGCTGTACGGTTTACGCCTGATTTTTTCGGTAAGCTGTCCGCCCTCTTCATAGCCGACATATCCCGGAGGAGAACCGACAAGGCGGGAAACGGTGTGCTTTTCCATAAATTCGGACATATCAAAACGGATTACGGCATTTTCATCGCCGAACATTGAAGCACCCAAGGCTTTGCAAAGCTCGGTTTTGCCGACACCCGTCGGACCCAAGAAAATGAACGAGCCGAGCGGTCTTTTCGGATCTTTCAGTCCGCTTCTGCCTCTTCTGATGGCTCTTGCAACGGCGCTGACCGCCTTTTCCTGACCGACGATTCTTCTGTGAAGCTCGTCTTCCATTTCAAGAAGTCGCTTGCTTTCTTCCCGGGTCAGCTCCGTTACGGGGATACCTGTCCAGCCCGAAACGATCTGCGCAATTTCATGCGGTGTGACCTCGCCCGTGCTTCTTGCATTTTCGTCTTTCCAAGCGGCTCTTGCGGCATTGAGCTTTGAGCGCAGTTCTTTTTCCCTGTCACGAAGAGAAGCGGCACTTTCAAAATCCTGCGAATTGATTGCGGCAGCCTTTTCTTCGTTGACACGCTTGATTTCTTCTTCAATGTCCTTGATTTCCGGCGGAGCGGTATACGAACGAAGGCGGACTTTTGAAGCCGCTTCATCAATCAGGTCAATGGCCTTATCGGGCAGGAATCGGTCGGTAATATATCTTGACGACATCTTGACAGCGGCAGAAATGGCCTCGTCTGTAATTCTGACCTTGTGATGGGCTTCGTATTTATCCTTGAGTCCTTTGAGAATTTCGGTTGCTTCTTCTTCGGACGGCTCGTCAACCGTAACGGGCTGAAAACGTCTTTCCAAAGCGGAATCCTTTTCAATATATTTTCTGTATTCTTCAATGGTTGTTGCGCCGATGACCTGAAGCTCGCTTCTTGCAAGGGACGGTTTGAGAATGTTTGCGGCGTCAACGGCACCCTCGGCAGAGCCGGTACCGATGAGGTTGTGCACTTCATCAATGAACAAAATGACATTCTTTGCCTTGATGACTTCATCAATGCAGTTTTTGATTCTTTCTTCAAAATCGCCTCTGTATTTTGTGCCGGCAACCATACCGGTCAGGTCAAGCGAAACAATACGCTTGTCGGCAAGCAGATCGGGCACTTCACCCTGCGCAATTTTGAGCGCAAGCCCCTCGGCAATGGCTGTTTTGCCGACGCCCGGTTCACCGATTAAGCAGGGGTTGTTTTTGGTTCTTCTTGAAAGAATCTGAATCACACGCTCAATTTCCTTTTCTCTTCCGATAACGGGGTCAATTTCATTGTTTCTTGCCTTTTGCGTCAGATCCTGGCCGTACTGGTCAAGGTTCGGCGTTTTCTGATTGGAGGAAGAACGCGAATTTCCGGAGGAACCGAAGCCGGATTGCTTTGAAGACTGCTGACCGTCGATGTTATCGGCAAGCATTTCGGGTGAAACGGAAAGCTCGCGCAGAATGTTTACGCCGCAGCAATCTTCTTCACGAAGAATTGCCGCAAGCAGATGCTCTGTTCCGACATAGCCCGAACCCATGCTTCTTGCAATGGAAACGGAGTTATCAATGATATGCTTACATCTCGGCGTGAAATCTTCGGGAGAAAGCATGGTCGGAACACCAACGCCGATTGTGCTTCTGACAATATTTTCAATTTTTCTGAAAGTGATCCCTTTTGCAATCAGTGCCTGAGCGCCCACACCGTTATCTTCACGAACCAATCCCATCAGAAGATGTTCGCTTCCGATATAGGTATGACCGAGGTTTTCGGCTGTTTCTATGGCAGAATTCAGCGCTCTGTTTGCTTTTTCGGTAAAACCGTTAAATCTATACATAAAAATCACCAACTTTTTTCATTTTTACCCGGCAAAACTGCGCCGGGCAGCGGTAAATTGAAATTGTTAAAATTCAAGCTTAAGCTTATATATGAAACTCGCCTGCGTCCGTGCACCTGAAGCACCGGCGCAGGCGAAGGAATTTTAAATCGTCGTCAAAGGTCTGTATAACCTTATCCGAGAGCTTCTCTGACTTTTTGTGCGCGCAGCAAATCTCTTTCTGCCGCGCTGTTTGCCTTGCCGCTCATTGTGTTCAGCGTTGCCGGCTGCATCTCAATCAGAAGTCTACCGAGCGTGTCAAGCTTCACATCAAGCAGACCCTCAGCCGCACCCAATCTTACAAGAGAAACAAGCGAAGTGAACTCGTTGCACGAAAGCATATGGGCGCTCTTGAGAAGTCCGTAGGCTCTGTAAATCTTATCAATGACGCTGTTGTCTTTGAGAAGTGCCTGCCTTGCCTGCTGTTCCTGCTGAACAATCTGTGCGGTGATCGACTGAAGATTCTTGATGGCGGCTTCTTCGGAAATTCCGAGCGTGACCTGATTGCTCAGCTGATAAATGTCTCCGACCGGCTCCGAGCCCTCACCGTAAGCACCTCTGAGCGTCAGACCGAGTTTGGAAACCATGGAAGCCAGTCTTGAAACCATGGAGCTTGCGCGAAGAGCGGGCAGATGAAGCATAACAGAGGCTCTCATGCCTGTTCCGAGGTTTGTCGGGCACTGCGTCAGATAGCCGATGCGCTCATCAAAGGCAATTTCAAGGCTGCTGTCAAGCTTATCATCAAGCTCGCAAGCCTTTTTATAAGCATCTTCAAGGCACAGACCCGGATAAATGACCTGAATTCTGACATGGTCTTCTTCGCAAAGCATCACGCTTACATCTTCCTCATCGGAAAGAATCAGCGCGCGGCCTGTGCTGTCCGAAGCAAATTCGGGGCTTATCAGATGCTTTTCCGCAAGGGAAACTGCCTGATAGGACGGCAGATCTTTCATTTCAAGATAATGCAGATCCTTGTCGCTGTCGGTGATGAGAACATCTCTGACAAGCTCGTTGACCTTTTTTCTTGTTTCTGCGTCCAGTCTTGCCGGGAAAGGATAATCCTTCAGGTTGCGAGCAAGACGAATTCTTGTGCTGAGAACCACATTGGAATCTTTTCCTGTGTTTGTATACCACTTCATGATTTTATTCCTCCCTGAGCTTTTTGATTTCGTCTCTGATAATTGCCGCTTGTTCAAAGTTCTGGCTTTCAACGGCCTTTTTCATTTCGGCTTCTTTTTCGGCAATGATTTCTTCTTTTGTTTTTTCTTTCACTTTTGCAGTTGAAACCGTTACCGGCGGACGCTTGCCCTGATGCTTTGCTTTTCCGTGAATACGCTGAATGGACGGCAAGAGTTTATCATAGAACTTTTCATAGCAATCTGCACAGCCGACCATGCCGGTCTTGATAATGTCATCAAACGAGCTTCCGCATTTTTCGCATCTTTCTGCCCTTGCAGAAGAAAGTGCAAACGGATTGTCTCCGAAAAATCCGGAGAAGAAATCGGGAATGCTCAGGCTGAAATTATCAAACATTCCGTCATAACCGAGTGCGTGCGCACATTCCGAGCAAAGATGCGTTTCGGTGGCTTCACCGTTTACAATTCTTTTAATGTG
>JBJFHW010000106.1:0-3986 GCA_051893965.1 Acutalibacteraceae bacterium | reverse complement strand
GGGTCCCTTGACCGGGGAATAATCAAGCCCCAGCACGGAAAATCCGTTTTCAAGCACAAAATGATAAATATTTTCAACAACTTCAATATGGGTTTCAAGTTCTCTGACAACGCCGTTTTTGCCGACTTTTTCTCTTCCGGCTTCAAACTGCGGCTTAATCAGACAAACGGCTTTTGCCCCGTCCGAAAGAAGCTGTCGCATAACCGGTATGATGATTTTCAGCGAAATGAACGACACATCAACGCTTGCAAAATCAATTTCTTCGGGGATCTGCTCATGCGTTACATATCTGAAATTTGTTCTTTCCATGTTCACAACACGCTCGTCCGTGCGAAGCTTCCACGCAAGCTGACCGTAGCCGACATCAATGGAATATACCTTTTTTGCGCCGTTTTGCAGCATACAGTCGGTAAAACCGCCGGTTGAAGCACCGATATCCATGCAAACGGCATCATCAAGCTTTAAACCGAATTCCTTTACGGCTTTTTCAAGCTTATAGCCGCCGCGGCTTACATACGGCATTTTTTCGCCGCGAATTTCAATGCAGTCGCTTTCTTTTACGGCAAGTCCGGCTTTGGTTGATTTGTTGTTATTGACATAAACCTGTCCTGCCATGATAAGGGCTTTTGCCTTTTCTCGGCTTTCTGTCATACCTCTTTCAAAAAGAGCAACGTCTAATCTTGTTTTATCAGCCACGGGAATTTTCCTCGCTTATAATTTTAATCATGCCTTTTGTGTCAAGCATATATTCTTCAAGAAGCTGTGAAACCGAAGCCTGACTTACAAATTTATCGTTAACGGCTGTCAGTCTGAACATGTTTTTATAGCCCTTTTCAAGAAGCTCAAGGGCAAATTTTTCACCGACGCCGCCGCTTCTGATACCCTCTTCAAAGAAAAAGATTTTTTCGCATTTCAAAGCCGCTTCAACGGTTTCTTCCGGTATCGGTTTGATTTTATTCAGAGAAAGAAGATAAATGTCAATGCCCTGTTCACCCAGCTTTTTAACGGCTTCAATTGCCTGTGAAGTGATTCTTCCATAGGTGATAATCACCTGCTTTGCATTTTTGTTTCCAAAGGTTGAATATTCAATACATTCATAATTGAGCACACTGACATTATTGCTTTGGCCGCCCCTCGGATATCTTACGGCAACGGAATATTCATCTGCATAAAGCGCGTTATTAATATCCGCGCAAAGAGAACGGAAACAGCAGGGCGAGTATATAACAATATTCGGGATTGTGTTCAAAAACGGAACATCCAGAAGTCCGTTATGCGTTTCACCGTCCTCACCGACAAAGCCTGCGCGGTCAATGGCAAAAATAATTTTAAGCTGCTGAAGAGAGATGTCATGCACAATCTGGTCATAACACCTTTGCAAAAAGGTTGAGTAAACCGCAAAAATCGGGATCATACCGTTTTTCGCAAGACCGGAAGCAAAGGTAACTGCATGTTCTTCAGCGATACCCACATCAAAAAATCTTGTGGGAAATTCCCGCCTGAAGCGTTCGAGTCCCGTTCCAAGCCCCATTGCGGCTGTTATGGCACAAATGGAATCGTCTTTCAGCGCATGATCGCAAAGAAAATAGCCGAATTTTGAAGAAAAGCTTTCGCTGCTTTGCCCTGTTTCTCCGGTATCGGCATTAAACGGAGAGATTCCGTGAAAAATGCTCGGCGATTTTTCCGCAAAGTCATAGCCTTTGCCTTTCACGGTTAAAACATGGAGCAAAACCGGTCCGTTCACCTTTTTCGCCGCTTCAAAAGCATCACAGAGTATATCAATATTGTGACCGTCGATCGGCCCCATATAGCGGTAACCGAGGTCTTCAAAAAATGTGCTTTGAGAATACAGTCTGTTTTTTATATCGGTTTTTAAGTCATAAATCTTTTTTGAAATTTTTGTTCCGATGCCGGGAATGGTATTGATTTTTTCTTCCGTAATCGCTTTAAGATTATAATATTCCGGCTTGGAACGGATAACGGCAAGATATTTTGCAAGCGCTCCGACATTTTCGGATATGGACATTTTGTTATCATTGAGAACAATAATATGCTTCGTTTTGCTTCTTCCGCCGTTGTTGAGCGCTTCATAAACCATTCCGCCCGTAAAAGAACCGTCGCCGATTACAGAAACAACATAATGTTCGTCTTTTTTCAGCTTTTTTGCCTGAGCAAGTCCGAGCCCGGAGGAAACAGACGTTCCGCTGTGGCCGCTGTAAAAAATATCGTGTTCACTTTCATTCGGTCTGCAAAAACCGGAAAGTCCGTCTTTTTTTCGAAGCGTATCAAACTTATCGTATCGTCCGGTCAGAAGCTTATGCGTATAGCACTGATGACCGACATCAAACACAATCTGATCTTTCGGTGAATCAAAAACACGGTGCAGCGCAATTGTCAGCTCAACAACGCCCAGATTGGAAGCCAGATGACCGCCGTTTTCGGAAACGGTTTCAACAAGCTTTTTCCGGATTTCATCACTGAGCTGATCAAGCTGTGAAGCCGACAGCTTTTTTACGTCATCGGGACTGTTTATTTGTTTTAAAATTCCATCTTTCATATTTATCAGTCAATTCTTATTTATTTCTTTTTGCAAGTCTGAGAGCAAGGTCTTTCAAAAATTCACCCTCACTACCGAAAACATCAAGGCTTGAAATTGCCTTAGAAGTCAGTTCGTCGGCGCGCTTTTGCGATTGCTCAAGCCCCAAAAGAGACACATAAGTGGATTTATTCTGCTGCTTGTCGCTTCCAACGGGTTTTCCGAGCTGTGCTTCGTCTGCGGTGACATCAAGAATATCATCAACAATCTGAAAAGCCTGTCCGATGTTTTCGGCGTAATTTTCCGCCGCTTTTTCAAATTCTTCTTTTCCGTTTGCGGCAATGACACCAAGCAGACAAGAAGCTTTTATCAACGCTCCGGTTTTGAGACTGTCCATAACCTCAAGCGTTTCAACGGAAACTTTTTTATCTTCACTTTTCAGGTCAACAACCTGTCCGCCGACCATTCCGTTAACGCCCGAAAGTTCGGAAAGAACGCCAATCGCTTTAACGGCAGCTGCGGGATTCTTCTTTGCTGCTTCGCTTTCAGCAATCACGGCAAACGCCTGCGTTAAAAGTGCGTCTCCGGCAAGAAGCGCAAAGTTTTCCCCGAATTTTATATGGCATGAGGGCTTTCCGCGCCTCATGTCATCGTTATCCATACACGGCATATCGTCATGAATCAAAGAATAAGTGTGAATCATTTCAATTGCACACGCAAAATCGAGCGCGTCGTTCATATCGCCGCCGCAAACTCTGCAAAATTCAAGAGTGAGAATCGGTCTGATTCTTTTGCCGCCGTTTTCAAGGCTGTATTTCATGGCATCGGAAACAACGCTTTCGCCGTAACGGCTGTCCGGAATCCGTGTTTTCAAGGCAGAGTTAATAATATCGGCATATTCATCCAAAGTATATTTCAAATTCATTTATCTTCATCTCCGCAAAGCTTTGAAAGTTCGGTTATTTTTTGTTTTGCATCAAGCAATGTTTTGTTGCAAAAGGCAATCAGCTTCACGCCCTCTTCATAAAGCTTCATGGAGGTTTCAAGGTCATATTCGCCGCTTTCAAGGCTTTCGGTTATTTCACGAAGTCTTTCCATTGCGGAATCAATTGTATATTTTTCCATTTATCATGTTATCCTTTCTTTTTATGTATCGTTCGTCTGCGTCTTTAATTCAATTTCATCTGCGGTGCAGGAAACACGTCCGTCGGAAAAAGTCAGGCTGAATTTTTCGCCCTTTTTTATTTTTGAAGCGGACGAAATCGTAAATTCGTTCATATCTGCCGCAATACAATAGCCTTTAGCCATAATTTTAAGCGGACTTAATGAATCGAGCTTTAAAGAATAAGAAGAAATCAGATTTTCATAAATTTGGAAGCATTTTGAAGCTGATTTCTCAAGCTTCTCCGACAAAGCATCTATTTTTTCGGAAAAATTGAGAACAACGCTT
>JBJFHW010000105.1:0-4034 GCA_051893965.1 Acutalibacteraceae bacterium | reverse complement strand
GTTGTTCTTCCGCCGAGTCCGCCGGGGCCTATGCCTGTGTTGTTGATTTTTTCAAGCATTTCTTTTTCAAGCTCAGCAACATAGGGAATGTCGGAATGAACACTGATGTCTCTTGTGAGCGCTTTTTTGGCAAGATAAGCGCATTTTTCAAAGGTACCGCCGATACCGACACCGACAACCATCGGAGGGCAGGCATTCGGGCCCGCGTCCTTAACGGCTGTGAGAATTGCATTTTTAACGCCTTCGATACCGTCAGCAGGAGTGAGCATGAAAATTCTGCTTTTGTTTTCACTGCCGAAGCCTTTCGGAGAAACCGTGATTTTTACTTTATCGCCCGGAACGATTTCTGTGTGAATAATTGCCGGGGTGTTATCTTTTGTGTTCACGCGTTCAATCGGATCGCCGACAACGGATTTGCGAAGGAATCCGTCAACATAACCTCTTCTGACACCTTCGTTAACAGCATCGGTGATGTTTCCTCCAACGAAATGAACGTCCTGTCCGATTTCAAGGAAAACAACTGCCATACCGGTATCCTGGCAAATGGGAATCATTTCTTCGCCGGCAATTTTGAGGTTTTCGCTGAGCGAATCAAGAACCTGCTTGCCGAGCGGTGATTCTTCTGTGTCTGTTGCTTTTTTGAGTGCAGCGCACATATCCGGTGAAAGATAGTGCGTTGCTTCAATGCACATTTCTTTAATATTGTCTGTTAAGAGTTTTACATCAACGTCTCTTACCATTGTTAATACCTCCTTTTATAATCAGCCGAGGAACGTACAGATCAGCTGCGAGGCAACAACAACTGCAATCAGTGCAATCGGATAAGTTGCCGCATAAGCCGAAGCCACATCGTCCGTTCCTGCAACATTGATAAGCGTTCCGAGAGCCGGAGTGCTCGTCATACCGCCTGTGATTGAACCGAGGTTATTAAGCAGGCTGAGCTTGAGAACATATTTTGCAAACAAGAAGCCGATAACCATCGGAACAATTGTCATAACGATACCGTATACGAAATAAATTGCCTTGAAATACTGAACAAATTTTGCGCCGCCCGCAACACCTGCACCGATTAAGAACAGCATCAGACCGAATTCTCTGAACACTTCAAGAACTCTCTTTTCAATCTTAACATTGATCGGTCCGATGTGGCCAAAATGTCCGAAAATCAAAGCGGTGATCAGTGTTCCGCCGGTTGTTGTGAGCGAAAATGTTGTTCCGTCAAGTCCTTTTGAGGAAAGCGGAATTTTGATGGAACCGACAACAATGCCGATAAATGCCGCAAGAGCAAATGCCATAAAGCCGAAGCCGTCCATATCAATGAGCTTGCCCTTATATTCCTTTTTGGGCTTTCCGGTGTCAACGATCTGAATTTTCTGTCTTTCCTCGTCCATATTGGCTTTTGTAAGCTTCGGAATGAGCTGAACAAAAAGAACAACACCGATAACACCGAACAGATAGGCAATACCGTGGCCGACTGTAACGGCGTCTTCATATTGCGGAAGAACCGTTGCTTTTGCCGCCGAGAATGCCGGTGTGCTTGTCAAAGAGCCTGAAAGCAGACCAACGAGCATGGCAACAAATTCTTTCGGATCGCTTTCGCCGCCTTTGCCGATAAAGAAGCAGGCAATGCAGCTTCCTGCACCGGCAAGAATGATGATAAGGCCGAGAACGATATAGGATTTATAGTTTTGTTTGAGGTTTTTGAAGAAATTCGGACCTGCAATGAAGCCAACCGATGTAACAAATAGGATCAAGCCGATGTTTTCAACAATTTTTAAAGCGTTTGTGCTGTAGCTTACGGGGTCGGCATTGGCAATTGTCTGCATCAGCTGGCTTTCAATCACCTTTGAAAAAATTGCGCCGTAAAGAAGAGCAACAATGAAAACGCCTGCCGTGCCGAGGCTTACGCCCTTGACCGTGATACGGCCGAGAGCATAGCCAAGTGCAGTAATTACGAAAATGGAAAACATCAAAAATGTGATTCCGGATATAGAAATTACTCCGCCAAATAAACTCATTTTTTTATCTCCTTTTTACCGAATTAAAACTTTCTTGTATAATCCGGAAGGAGCTTCGGTGAAACGCAGTCGCTTTCAATTCCTGCTGCATCAAGTTCTTTCTGGAAATCGTCAACATGGCTCAGAGTAAGCTTGCCGACTTTGGTATTCTTTGCTGCTGATGCCGCATTCTGACCTGCATTGCGGCCGAAAACGATGATGTCAAGAAGTGAGTTACCCATCAGACGGTTTTCACCGTGGATTCCTCCGACTGCTTCACCTGCAACAAAGAGGTTTTCAACGTTTGTCATGCCGTTAACACCGATTTTGAGACCGCCGTTCTGATAGTGAAGAGTCGGATAAACAAGAATCGGCTCTTTTCTCATATCAATGCCGTACTGAAGATACATACGAAGCATGGCGGGAATTCTTTTTTCAATGGTTCCCTCGCCGTGAATCATTTCAATCATCGGTGTGTCAAGCCATACGCCGTATCCGCCGCCAGGAACGGGAACGCCCTTGCCGCGTGTGCTGCATTCTCTGATGATGGAAGAAGCAGTAACGTCACGGGTTTCAAGCGGATTCATGAATGCTTCGCCGTCAACGTTAACAAGAAGTGCGCCGAGTGAACGAACCTTTTCTGTTACGAGAGCGCCGAAGATCTGTGACGGATAAGCAACGCCTGTGGGGTGATACTGAATGGTATAAGCATAAAGGAGATCTGCACCGGCTCTGTAACCGAGAACAAGACCGTCAGCGGTTGCACCGTAGTGGTTTGAGGTCGGGAAGCCCTGATAATGAAGTCTTCCGGCACCGCCGGTTGCGATAACAACGGTTTTTGCCTTTGCAACAAGAAGTTCGCCTGTTTCCATGTTCTGAAGAACAGCGCCTGCTGCTTTGCCGTCTTCGTCTTTGATAATTTCAATTGCCGCTGTGTAATCAACAACGGGAATTTCAAGATTCCATACTTCGTCTCTGAGAACACGCATGATTTCTGCACCGGAATAGTCCTTGCAGGCGTGCATTCTTTTTCTTGATGTTCCGCCGCCGTGGGTGGTAACCATGGTGCCGTCCTCTTCCTTGTCAAACATAACACCGAGGTCGTTGAGCCATTTGATGGCAACCGGAGCATCGCAAACAAGCTTTTTGAGAAGTTCGGGAACATTTTTGAAATGTCCGCCGCCCAAAGCGTCAAGATAATGGGTTGCCGGAGAATCGTTTTCTTTGTCGGCAGCCTGAATTCCACCCTCAGCCATCATGGTGTTGGCGTCACCGATGCGAAGCTTTGTGACGATCATGGTGTTTGCGCCGGCGTTATGTGCTTCAATTGCTGCCGAAGCACCTGCTCCGCCGCCGCCGATTACGAGAACATCAACATCATAATCGGGATTGGAAAGGTCAATGTCTTTGCCGAGCACACGGCTTTTGCCTTCAAGGAGATGGCGAAGTTCCGCCGGAACTTTCTCACCCTTGTTCGGACCGACATGAAGCTTTTCAAAACCGGTGTCTTTATAGTCGGGATGATACTCTTTGAGAAGAGCATCTTTTTCATCGGCTGTCATCTTTCTGAGATCTGCGCCGATTCTTGATTGTCTTGTGGCCTCAACCTTTTTGATTGAAGCAAGCATTTCTTCTGTAAGCATGATACCGTCCCTCCTTATTTCTCAATGTCTCTGTGATTATAAAGTTCTTTGAGCTCTTCAATGGGTTTGCCCATAACCTGCTCGATAAGCTGTTCATGCTCGCCCTTGACGATTTCGTCAACACGCTTTGTCAGGTGTTTTGATTCGGGAGCGATATATTTGCCGGTAAGTCTTCTTGCCAGAACGGCAACCTGCGGATGTGTGATTCCGGCAGGGCATCTTGATGTGCAGATTCCGCACGCAACGCAGTCGAACGAAGCGTCAGCGCACTTTTTATATTCACCGCGCTGTGCGTATGCGATATACTGCATGACGGGAAGACTTTGCGGACAGGCCTTTGTGCAGGCGTTGCAGCCGATGCAGCTGTAAATCTCGGGATAAAGCTCCATCATGA
>JBJFHW010000104.1:0-4057 GCA_051893965.1 Acutalibacteraceae bacterium | reverse complement strand
CCAGGGGTACTGCATATTTGTATAAATCGGTTTGTCATAACCTTTCATCTGCCAGCAGGACGGAACTTCGATTTCGTCCCAGTCACTGCTGTCAAATTTCGGCTTGGCAAAGCTCAGCACGCGGGATTTATAGTTTTCAAAAAGCCGGAACTTCCATGTTCCGTTAAGAGAAAAGCATCTGCCCGAAGAAAAGCGTTCTCCCTTGATTGCTTTATCTGCGTTTTCATAAGGCATAAACGACGCTCTGGGTGCAAGTCGGTTGACCTGCGTAATTTCGGGCGCGCTTTGCCATTCAAGAAAACCGTCCATTTCTTTTTTCATAAGCCGATCTCAAGGCACAGCCGAAAACCGTGCGCTTTCCTTTCATCAATGATATTATTTGATATTAACCTTATGCTCCATAATCCAGCCTGTTGCAAAAAGCAAACCGACCGCAACAATCGTCATGAATATGGTTCCGCCGATTCCGAAAGAGGCAATGGATTCTTCCATGGTGTCCATTGACGAGAAAGAAAGAAATACTTTTTCGGTCGTTACATGAACGGCAAGCGGGAATGAATACGTAAGCTTTGTGTTGATGGAATTGGCAACACCATAGGTCAAAAAGAAAATCAAAAAGCCGAAAAGCTTCGGATGGCTCTGAAGTGCTCTTGTGTTGGCAAGCGTAACGGCAAAATAAACAAAGCCCACAAAAACAAGAATGTTCATAAGCATATTCGCCGCGAACAAAATGACAAGTTTCACAATGCTTGCGGCAGACGGAAGCATCTGAAGCAGTCCGCTTTCTCGGATTATCTGCGTAATCGAATCAACCGCACCGTCGGTCTGGCTTTTTGCGTTCCAATATACCAAAACAGCAATTACTGCCATAAGAACACAGGACATGATGATCCAGAAGAACGAAATGAGAACCTTGGAAACAAGCAAACTGCTGCATTTTACAGGCAAAGTAAAGGTCAGATACCCTTGCTTTCCGTAAAGCGTATCATAAAAATTCTTGATGACGGAAACAAGCGTCATAACAATGGCAATAATGCCGATCAGATAAAGAGCGATGGAAGCAATCACTCTGAGCGAATTAATTTTTGCCAGCATGGCGAAAAGCATGAAAATCACAGTTGCGCCGGCGCAGGCATAAATCGTCATAACATATCTTGCCGAATGTTTCAGTTCATATTTTAAAAGCTTACCAAGCATAGCTGAATACCTCCTTGAACACTTCTTCCACGGTCTTTCCTTTTTGACGAAGTTCTTCAACATGAGAATCAACAATCAGCTTTCCGCCGCTTATCATCAGCACCCTGTCAAAAATATATTCAACATCGTTAATCAGATGGGTTGAAAGAAGAACCGTTGCGTTTTTTGCATAATTGTTCATGATCAGATCAAGAATTTTGCTTCTTGCCGCCGGGTCAACACCGCCCAAAGGCTCGTCAAGAATATAAAGCTTTGCTCTTCTGCACATAACAAGAATCAAGTTGAGCTTCTCCTGCTGACCTTTCGACATGGTTTTGAGCCTTTGTTTCGGGTCAAGACCGAATTCGGCAACCATTTTTTGCGCTCTTTCCTTATCAAAATCCTTATAAAAATCCGCAAAATATTCGATTGCGTCCGTGGGTTTCATCCAGTCGGGAAGATAGGATTTTTCGGGCAGATAAGCAACAATGCTTTTGGTATAAGGGCCGGGTTCCTCATTGTCGATTTTCACAGTTCCGCTGTGGTCTTTGATGAGCCCTGTGAGAATTTTAATCAGCGTTGTTTTTCCGCAGCCGTTCGGACCGAGCAGTCCGATAATCTGACCGGGAAGAGCGTTAAAGCTGATGCCGTCCAGTACGGTTTTGCTTCCGTATGACTTTTGTAAAGATGAAACGGTAATAATGTTTTCCATTTGTCTTTCCGGGCGCCAATGCGCCGCTTTCCTTTCTTAAAATAATATCATGAACCATTCAGGTACTTATTTAAGCTTTGTTTTTCCGACAAAATATGAAACAACAGCCCAAAGTACATTGAGCAATATAATTGAAATTTGCGTAAGCACAGATACGGAGCCGAAAACCATGCTGATAACAAAAATCAAAAAGGTAACTGCCATGGTAACAATGCTGATAAGCTGTGCCAGCTTCTGCGCCATGCTCAGGTTATGTGCCGCATTGATAAGCGTGATTACACCGCCGTGTTTTTTTGAATAGAGCAAGCCGAAGCTTTCCGACGGTCTGCTTTTTTTATAAGCCTGAACAATTTCGGCGCCGTTTGAGCCGATAATCTTGATTGCGGCAATATCAACCGAAAGCTTGGAAGCGGCAAGTGTTTCGCTCAGGCACGGCTCTGCCGAGTTAATCATCAGAACAAGACCGGTTTTGCTGAATTCGGCAACGCCCTTTTTGGCTTCGCCTTTTGCATAATAAGAAACGATGAAGGTTGCGGCAATCACACCCTCAACAACAACATACATCACGCTTCTGCCCTTTGAATATCTTTCTTCCTCTTCGGCAGACGGACAAGGGATACTGTGTGCGACAAGCATTTCCCTGTTTCCGACAAGAACTTTTCTGGAAGCAACCCATGAAGAATAACCGAGGTGCTCTTCATACTGAACATCTTCCGCTTCGGGAAGTGTGATTCCGCTTTCTTCAAGGAACTCATCAAAGCTGCACGAAAGCAGGCTTTTTGTGTTTTTAAGCGTTGCCGCGGCAAAAACAACAGCATCACTTTGCGCAATACGGTGACCGGGAACCACTCTGAATTTTGAAACACGGGCTTCAAAAATATCGTCACTGTCCACAACAACTGCGTTTGCCCGTGCAATTTCATCACAGGCCTCAATTCCGGCAACCGCAACCGATTTTGACGAAACCGATGTCACGCAGTCGGAAAGAAGCCTTTCGTTAACCACTCTTTTCAGTATCGGGAAACAAAGGCATATGCCTCCGACAAAGCACGCAACAAAAGAAGCAGGCGTCTTACCCGTAATGCTTAAAACAAGGCTGACAATCAATGTTAACGCCATAACGGCAACAGAGCCGTAGCCGTAAAACTTTTCATCAAAACTGCTTGCAGAAGAAAGCTGCTGCATATTGTCCGGAATATCACAGTCGGCGCAGTAATAAATATTCGGCGAACCGTTTTCGCTGATTCCGTGGCCGATTGCTGCGGCGTCCGATTTGCTGTCGATTTTGAATAGTCCCATCATTGCACCTTTTGCATGAACCATGACGGAAAGATTTTTAACAAGGGTTTTTCTTGAAAGGAAATCGCTGTAAACCTGTGAAAGCATAACAAACAGTCCGAATGCAGTAAAGACCAAAATTCCGGTTTGCTCGGTCATGCCCGTGATAATGGCAATGATTCCCTGAATGAAAACAAAAGCACAAATCAGAAGCATTCCGACACTGCTGTTTATCTTAAATTCTTTCAGCGCTTCAATGCTCTCTTTGAACTTGTCAAAGCAGACAGCTGCACCTGCCGCAAAAAGAACAAGGTTAATCACCGTATAAATTCTTGCGCCGCCCGCAAAAAATCCGTCAAGCGCACTGCCCTCGTGATAGGCCGATGCAATAAATGACAAAATCAGGCAAACACCGGTAAGTGCAAGCAGAATTATCATTTTTGTTTTTTCTGCGGCATTTTTTGTGCGCAGATCTTTCATCAAAGAGGAAGCCGCAGAATTTCGTTCTTTTGTCTTTTCTTTTGCCGCAGCTTTGGCAGCAGCATCGGCAAGGCTGTTCTTTTCTTTGTCGGCTTTTTCAACCGCATCAAAAAGATCTTCGCCGCTTTTCGGTTCAACAATGTCAACAACACTGCCCGGCGCGTCCGCTTCGGAAATACGTTCAAGAATAGGCTTGTCCTGCGTTTCATTTTCAAGAACACGGAAATTATCAATAAATCTCTTTCTTTTTGAATGAAGCTTTGCTTCCATTTCTTCTTCGCTTTGTTCCGCCTCGGATTTACCCTTTGAAGAAAACAGCTTTCCGATGTTAAAAAGTTTTGTGTTGGAAGAAACGGTTTCTGTTTTCTTTTTTGCATTTGTGAGCACAGCTTTCACAAGCTTTCCGTCAAT
>JBJFHW010000103.1:0-19152 GCA_051893965.1 Acutalibacteraceae bacterium | reverse complement strand
TCCGTTCGTCACTATTTTTTATCTTTTTCTGTAACACTTCTATTGTAAACCTACATCCTTTTCATTAGTTTTTTGTTACATAAATTGACAGGTTGTCATAAATATGATACAATGTAATTATATTAAAACGTTTTATATGTGTCAATTTACAATTTGCGTCAATCAGAAACAATTGTTACACATTAAATCGTTGTGTAACAGAAAAAAAGAAAATTCAAGAAATTTTTTATTTTTGTTAATGAGGTGTTTATTATGAGTGCCACAAAAGAATATAGTTGTGTCAGAAAAACGAAAAAAGCTTTTGAAAAAAGTCTTGTTTCACTTGCAAAGCATCAGCCGCTTAACAAAATCAGTGTCAAGCAAATCTGCGAAAAGTCCGAACTGAGCAGAAATGCGTTTTATTTCCACTATGCAGACATCAACGCCCTGATTCAGGAAATTGAAGACAATATGATCAACGATATTACTTCCATGTTTGACAGCTTCAGAAAAATTGATTTTCCCGACAATGTTCTTGTCATTATCCAGAAGCTGACGGACTATCTGATTGACCACCGCGACGCAACGCTGATGCTGATTGATTCGTCTTATTCCGTTTCTTTCACAAAGCGCATCAACAAAGCATTCAGCGATTTTTATTTTGATTATTTCAGACAGTATCACAAAACCGATTTCAGAGGAACCTATGATTTCTTTTATGAATTCGTTTCAAACGGTTATTGCGGCATGCTTGTTCAGTGGCTTCATGATCCGGGCGAAATTTCAAAAAGGCACTTTATCAGACTTGCCTATACTTTCGTAAGACGCCTGTTGGTTGTTGACGGACCTGCAGAGGTTAACAAGATCAAATCACCCGAAAAATCGCAAACCGAAAATACATAATAAAAACTGCCGGATATGTACTAAAACGCATATCCGGCACTTCTTATTTTCTGTTACGCTTCAAACGCACTTTCAACAATCGGATCGTCTTTAAGCGTCTGCGCGTTATAATAGGGAAGAATGATTGTAAAATCCGTGTGGTCAACCGTACTTTTTGCACTGATGGTTCCGCCGTGCAGTTCAACAATCTGCTTGGAGATGGCAAGACCTAAACCGGAACCGCCGGTGGAGGAGGTACGCGAAGAATCAAGACGGAAAAACTTTTCAAAAAGTCTGTCAAGCTTTTCTTTCGGAATTTCGTCGCATTGGTTGCGAAACTTGATGACAACGCTGCCTTTGATGATTCTTGCACCGATTCTGATAACCGAGTTTTCATAGCAATAGTTCACGGCGTTTTTCAAAAGATTGTCAAAAACGCGGGCAATTTTATCCGAATCGGCAAGCATAACAATTTTTTCTTTCAGATCAATGTCAACGCTGAGATTCTTTTCCTTGAACATCGGATAAAACTCGTCGGTAATCTGACTGAGCATCAGTCCCAGATCAATCCGGTTTTTTTCAAGACTGATGTTTTGAAGATTAAAGCGGGTAATTTCAAAAAATTCATTGATCAGCTGTTCAAGCCGGTATGCCTTGTCAAGGGTTATACCGATATATTTTGCTCTTTGTGCGGTCGGAAGCTCCGGACATTCATCAAGCAGTGAAAGATAGCCGATAACGCTTGTCAGCGGTGTTTTCAGATCGTGGGCAAGATACATAACAAGATCGTTCTTTCTCGATTCCGACTGTGCGGCAAGCTGCTGATTGCGGAACACCTCATGCTTAATATCTTTCAAAGCAATTTCAACATCAGAAAAGTTTTTTGAAAACTTTTTGATTTCTCTGTCATCGGAAGAGATGGCAAAAAGGCTTTGCCATGTTTTGTCAAAATTAATCAGCGTTGAAACCGAATAGGCAAAGCAGGTGATGATGAAGAAAATTCCGTATAAAATCAGAACGGAAAGGAAACTGTTCCTGATTAAAAATCTGCCGATATCGTTGCCGAAAATAAGAACAAAAATTTCGGTAACAACCTCATAAACCGTGCTGAACTGTCTTGCGGCAAGATAAAGAATCAGATAAGCAACGCACAAAAGCACAAAGCAGAAAATATTAAAGCGCAAAAAATCGCCGATGATTTTGCTGCTCATTTTTTCATAAGAAACCGCGTTCTTTTTCTTTTTTTTAGCTTTTTTGGTTTCTTTCTTTTTAAGATTTGTTTTCAATTTTATATCCAACTCCCCAAACGGTTTTCAAAAAACGGGGATTTCTTGACGGTTCATGAAGCTTTTCACGAATTCTTCTGATGTGAACCATAACCGTGTTATTGCTGTCGAGATATTTTTCGCCCCAGACTTTTTCAAAAATCTCCTCGGTTGAAACCACCTTGCCTGCGTTTTTGCAAAGCAGCCATAAAATTCCGAATTCGATCGGTGTCAGAGCAATCTCTTCACCGAAAAGATAACATTTATGGGTGCTGTTGTCAACCTCAAGACCCGAAATTTCAATCACATCGTCATTTGTAACCTTATCGTTATATTGATTGGAACGGCGAAGCTGTGCTTTGATTCTTGCAACAAGTTCAAGCGGATTGAACGGCTTTGTAACATAATCGTCCGCACCGAGCGTCAGACCGGAAATTTTGTCGGTGTCATCGGTTCTTGCCGTGAGCATGATAACAGGATAGGTATAGTTTCTACGAATTTCCGAACAAAGCTCAAATCCGTTTGTGTCGGGAAGCATCACATCAAGCACGGCCAGATCAAACGGCTGTTTTTTAATCTCTTCGAGAGCGGTTTTTCCGTCAAAGCATTTGATAACTGTATATCCCTCGCTTTTGAGGAAAAGTTCAACCAGATCGGCAATTTCTTTTTCATCATCAACAACAAGTATTTTCATTCTATTTTTTAGCGTAAACACGCTCTTCCTTTCTTATTTTTACGGCTTTTATTTTGTCTTTCCGTCAATTATAGTCATTATACCATAATTTACCGGCATAATTCTTAATTTTTTCTTAATATTTACTTCAAATAAAATTATTACAGAACACAAAGTTCTGTTAAGAATTGTGCTGAACACTGCATTTTGTTAAAAAATATAATGTTAACAAAGGAGGTGTTATTATGAAAATAATCAAAATATTATTCTGCATTATAATGTCTTTTCTGCTTTGTGTTTGCTGTGTTTCTCCGTCCTTTGCGCTTGCACCGGTTGAACAGCGGCTGTATGACGGGATTGATGTCAGTGTTTATCAGGGCGAAATTGATTTTGAAAAGGTGCGCGAAAGCGGCATTCATGTTGTTTATATCCGGGCAGGCTATGGGGTAGGACTTGAAGACGAATATTTCAGAAGAAACGCAGCCGGGGCAAGAGATGCGCGGCTGCGGTTTGGCTTTTATTTTTATGTTACGGCAAGAACGCCTTACGAAGCCGAACTTCAGGGGAGATATTTTGCTTCCGTCATTTCGCAGACAGATTATGACTGCCGTCCGGCAATGGATTTTGAAGAGTTCTCCGGCTTATCGGTAAAGGAAATCAGAGAAATCGGTCTTGCCTTTATGAAAGCGCTTGAAGAAAGAACAAGGATTCTTCCGATTATTTACAGTGATGCCTATGCCGCTTCCTATGTCTGGGGAGAAGATTTTGCGCGTTATCCGCTTTGGGTTGCCGATTACGGACCCACCGAGCCCGATGTGGAAAGTGACATCTGGAAAGGCTGGTCGGGTTTTCAATATTCAGATAACGGCAGGGTAAACGGAATCAACGGCGCGGTTGATCTTGATAAGTTTACTTCCCGTGTATTCTTAACCGAGGACGAAAAAGCGGACCGATGCCACTGAGAATTTATTCTATAACGCTTATTTTTTACGCTCGGAAACCACTTTGGCAACTGTGATGACTGCCGAAAAAATCACGGCTGAAACGGGCCAAATAATCCAGCTCGTTTGCCATTTTTCCGTCACAAAGCTGAAAGCAAGATAGATGGCAGTAACAACAGGCCAATAAATTTTTCCGATTATGCTTGAAAGAGGGCGGTGAAGCTTTTTTGATCTTTCAAAATCGCCCTCTTGCAGCAGCTTGTTGAAAGATTCCTGCATGATTCCGGCATTGATTATGAAAACAACACCGAACGCGGCAATCAGTAAAATCAAACAAACGCAAACAACCATAATAAAATCATTTTCCGTAAAGCATATGGCGGCAAAAAGCGGGACGGAAGAAAGAATACATAAAATGATGCCGACGATCGTATAAGCGGTATATTTTTTTGAAAAATTTTCTTTTTCACGGACGGCAAAATCCGTTACATTGCTTTCCACTTCAAAAACTTCATCGGAAATATATGCGAATTTCTTTGTTTTGCTTTCGCAAAAAATAAAGATTCCGACTGCCGCCGCAACAACCAGAAGTAAAACGCAAAGACCGATTCCCGCCGCCGCATTTTCGCTGATATTCAAAATTTTGCTTTCACTTGCCGCTGCAAGAAGAAGCAGACAGATCGGTGAAACAATGCAGAGAAAAACACCTGCGGCAATTTTCGGCGCAGTATATTTTTTGGCTTCAAGAAACTGTTCTGCCTGTGAAAGGCTGAGCTTTCTGAACCCGCTTTCGACATCTGAACTGTTTTCGTAAGGAATGTCAGCTTCCGCTTCATCTTTTAAAAGATAATCGGTGCTGACGCCGAAAGTCGAACTTAAAAGCAGAATTTTGTCAAGATCGGGAACGCTACGGTCGCTTTCCCATTTTGAAACCGACTGCCTTGAAACACCGAGTTCAAAGGCAAGATCCTCCTGCGATTTTTTGCTGTTTTTTCTGAGAAGTGCAATTTTTTCTCCGAGAGTCATCATGCTTTCCTTATGTCACACATCGCTGAATTTTGAAAGCTCAAAAAAGCAAACGGTGGCAAATCCTTTCATTTGTTACCGATAATATAACAGATATTTCTTCAATATGCAATAAAATGAACTTTACAAACTGTCAACCGGCAGTTGCATCTTGATAAAAAACGAAAAAATTCTTTAATTGCTTGCAATTTCATTCAAACACGGATAATATGTAGATATGCTTTTTGCGGTCGGCAGTTCACACCGAACGAACCTCAGTACGGCGCACAAGCCAGATTATTTAAGGATAGTGATTATTATAAAAACAAAAAATAAGATTCAACAAAAGAGCACTTCAGGCAGAATATGGGAACTTGATTTTCTCAAAGGGATTGCGTTTATTTTCATGGTATGGGATCATGTGGTTTATGACCTTGGTGCTTTTTTCGGTGTAAATACCGCTTCACTCGGATTTTTCAAAGAGGGTATCGGCATCATTTCCGCCGTAATATTTATGACGGTTTGCGGAATCTCGGTAACACTGGGGAAGAAAAATCTCCGTCATGCGCTGACGGTCGGGGCGGCGGCAATTTTTCTGACTTTGTTCACTTTGACCTTTGATAAAGTCACCGATTCCGACACCGTCATATGGTTCGGAATTCTGCATTTTCTTTCGCTTTCCATGCTGATCGGGCATTTTGCGAAAAAACTGCCTCGGGTAGTTCTTTTAATTTTGGCAGCGGTGTCTTTTATACTTGGAAAATATTTTTCAACGCTTTTGGTCGGTACGGATTATTTTGCGGCGCTCGGGTTGTGTTCTGCAAACTTTTATTCCAGTGATTATTTTCCTCTTTTTCCGAATCTTGCTTATACCTTTATCGGAATTTGTATCGGAAAAACATTTTATTCTGAAAAGAAAAGCATTTTTGCCCGAAATTTTAAAACGCGTGCCATCAATTTTCTCGGCAGGCACACGCTGATTTTATACATAATTCATCAGCCGATTGTTCTTGCGGTGCTTTATGTGATTCATTTTATCATTCAAAAAATCGGATAAATTAGCAGAAATAGCCTTGTTTCAGGCGGTTCTGTTGCCGATTTGCAGCATTGACTTTAATGCAGTGATATGCTAAAATTATAATGATAGACTATAAGAATTTTAAATTTTACGAAAGGGGCTCCTTTCATGAATATTGAAAAACTGCGTAATTTTGAACCTCTGTTCGGTGCATGGTATATTGACGGCAAGGTTGCCCAGGGAAGAAGCAGCGATGTTTACCGCGTCAGAAGAACCGAAAACGGCAACACGGATTATCTCGGACTGAAAACCGTCCGTTTTCCGAGAAGTGAGCGTGAATTTAACCGCATCATGGAATCCGGAAAATATTCGTCGGCAGAAGAATATTTAAACACTCTTGAAAGCAAGCTTCGCATCAATATGGAAAAAATGATGCAGCTTCGTGCAAACAAAAATATTGTCAGATTTGATAATTATCTTATCGTTAAGGAATTTAACTGTTTTTATGTAATTATCTTAATGGAACTGCTGACTCCTTTGGGAGATTATCTTTCGGCGGACAAAATCAACCCGAATGAAATTGCAAAAATGGGAATCGATTTGTGCAGTGCGCTTGACGGATTTCGCAGGTTCGGCATTATGCACCGCGAAGTAAAGCCGGAAAATATTTTTGTTGACAGCGAAGGCACATATAAGCTCGGCGATTTCGGAATTTCAAGGCTGGGCAGTGATGAGAAAGATAATGAAGAAATTTCAACCTATCTTGCGCCCGAAGTTCTCAGCTCGGCAGGAACCGATTATTGCTCCGATATTTATTCGCTCGGCATTATGATGTATAAATTCACAAATAACAACAGAATGCCGTTCATGCCTGCGTTTCCTGCGCCGATTTCAATGGCAGACAGACAGCGTGCCTTTGAAAGACGCATGAGCGGTGAAAATCTGATCAAGCCGGCCAATGCAGACCTTGCGCTTTCAAAAATAATTTTTAAAGCGACCTCATTTAAACCGGAGGAAAGATATGCTTCCCCGAAACAGCTTTCCGATGATTTACATTTGTATCTTTCAGGTTCGGCAGATGAAGAACCAACACAGGTCATCACTGCACAAAGGCTTTATAAGACCGCAAGCGCGCAAGATGAACAGTTCGGAAAAGTGCCGCCGGTAAGCACCGTGAAAACCAATGCCGAAAAAGATGAATTCGAAGAAGTTTTCAACGATGATGAAGACGAGACGTCGTCAAACAAAAAAATATACGTGCTGATAGTTTTGATTGTTATTGCCATCGCAGTGGTTGCCGCGCTTTCATTTCGCGCTTTCACAAAAGAAGACGAAACAACTGCGGTTACAACGGCTGAAACAACAACGCAGATGCAGACAGAAGCGCCGACAACAACCGAGACCACAACGGAAACCACAACTCAGCCGCCTACAACGACCGAGACCACAACCGAAACCACGACCGAAACAACAACCCAGCCGCCGACAATGACAACGGAACCCACAACGCAGCCGACAACAACCGAACCCACAACGCAGAATAATGATAATATAATTCTTTACACACCGTCCTCGCATAAGAACGGTGACGAGACTTCTGACGGTAAGGTATATGTTGATGTTGACGCGGATGCGATTAAAGAAGTTGAAAACGGTCAGATCGTTAAAGTTATTGTCAACCTTGAAGACATGGGACAATTCCCGGAGAAAAAGGGCAATGCTTTCATTTGTCAGGTTATGAACGGTTCGGTCATTCTGAAAGAATCGGTTGATTTTGATTGCATGTATGACGACAGCGATCCGGATTCGGGTCTTTCGCTTGTTGCAGACATTGACAATGAAATTTATGACGAAGCGGGAACGGATTTTTATATTGTTTTTGAGCAAGGCGCGGTTGAAACCGAAACTTCTCTTAATCTGCCGTTCCAGGTGAAACTTTAATTTGTTGCTGTTCAGATAAATCATTGTTTACCAAACTGTAAAGACAGAAACAATAAAATAATTTTTAAGGAATCCGGGAAGAAAATTTGCGGATTCCTTAAATTTTGTTTGAAAAGTGCTTGACAACCGCTTTTCAAAATGATATAGTAATTAGGCACTTGCGAGAGTGGCGGAATCGGCAGACGCGCACGTTTGAGGGGCGTGTGGGGTGACTCGTACGGGTTCAAGTCCCGTCTCTCGCACCAAAAAGAAAAGTCGCACGAAAGTGTGGCTTTTCTTTTTTGTTAATTTTGAAAAATCAATAACTCTTGCAGAAGAAAGTAAGTAAAAGTTAACTTGCTTCTCTTAATAACGCAAAAACATATAAGAATAATGTTCTACTCCGGAAAATGCAAACACAAAAACCAACTGTTTTTTTGAACCTTGTTGGTCTTATATTTTTTGTTTTAGCATTTTTTCTGCCAAAAAGAAAGCCGTAATTTTGTATCATATTATCATTGACACCGTCATATTTTTGTTGTAATCTTGAATTGGGATTCTTTCCGCTAAATAATAATGATCAGGGGGAAATGTTTATGGTTTTAACAGACGAACAGCAAGCCATTTTAGACGGCTCTAAAGGCGAAACGATGGCAAAAGTTATGAAAACTCTTGTAAGATACGGCGAGGTTTTCGGTGCAGAAAAAATGGTGCCGGTAACAAGTAAATACGGGCACCTTGTTTTAAGCTTCGGTCTGACTTTTTTGGGCCCGGTTTTTGATTTGTATCAGAAGCTGATTGATGAGGGCTGCCTTTCGGGACAGAAGTTTACCTGCGACCCAAGACCTTATGACAAAAATGTTCCGCAAAATCCGGTTCAGAAGCTTGCGGCAAAGCTTGTTTTTTCAAAGCAGGCAAAATATGAAAATCAGCTCAAACAGCTCGGACTTTTGGGCGAAGATTCATTTACCTGCACTTGCTATCTTGATGAAATCGGCAACACGCCCGAAAAAGGGCAGGTGCTTTCCTGGGCGGAATCTTCGGCGGTTGTTTATGCAAACAGCATTTTAGGCGCACGCTGTAACCGAAATTCCGGAATCATTGAGCTTTTCGGAAGCGTTGCAGGCTATGTTCCTTATTTCGGACTTCTGACCGACGAGGGCAGAAAGGCCGACTGGATTGTTGAAGTGAAAACTTCATCTTTGCCCGATGCACAGATTCTCGGCAGTGCCATCGGAATGAAAGTTATGGAAGATGTTCCTTATGTAAAAGGTCTTGACAAATATTTCACCGAGCTTGACGAAGATGCAAAAACTTATTTCAAAGATTTCGGCGCGGCAACGGCAAGCAACGGCGCAGTCGGACTGTATCACATTGAAAATCTCACACCCGAAGCCAAAGATCAGGGCATCAGCCTTATAAAAGAGAACGCAAAAACTTATGTTATTGATGATGCCGAACTGCAAAGGGTAAAAGATTCTTATCCGTGCATCTGGAAGAATAAAGATGCTGCCCCGAAGCTTTGCTTCCTCGGCTGTCCGCATATGACGCTCAGACAGCTTATTGACTGGACCGAAAAAATTGAAAGCGGTTTAAGACACAGCGGTTTGAGCAAGGTCTCCGTTCCGACCGTTTTCACAACTTCAACAGCTGTTATGAAAGAATTCGGCAAAACCGAATATGCAAAGCGTCTTGAAAAAACGGGCGTCATTGTCAGCTATATCTGCCCGCTGATGTTCATGGATAATCCGCTTTGCAAGGGCATTCCGGTCATTACAAGTTCCAATAAGCTTCGTACTTATACCTCCGCGCGCTTTTATTCAAACGATGAAATTCTGAACATACTCACAAAGGAGGTCAAATAAGATGAAAACATTCAAAGGAAGAGTTGTTGCTCCGGGTAACGTTCAGGCGGAAGCAGTTGTTTCAAAACAGGGCTTTAACACGCTGGCAAGCATGCAGATGATGTTTATTCAAAGCAAAACAAAATGTGTGGATCAGAATAACTCCGATCTTTATAAAAAAATTCTGATGGGAAAGGCGCTTTGTCTGCCTCAGACGATCGGTTCAACCACGGGCGGAATGTTCCTTTATTCCGCGGTTGCACAGGGCAAGGCTCCTGCGTGTATGCTGTTTTCAAAAGAAATTGACTCTCTTGCGGCGGCAGGCGCTGTGCTTGCCGATGTCTGGCAGCAGGAAAACAAAATGCCGGTTATCGACTGCCTGGGCGATGAATTTCTTGAATATGTCACAGACGGTATGACAATAACTGTCAGCGACGACGGCACGGTAACGGTTGAATAATCAGGTGAAATTGAGTATAAGAAAACTACGGTCAGTTTATTTCGACCGTAGTTTTTTGTTATTTTTGTTTTACTGTGATTTTGCTTTTAAAAAAGTCGGTAAGATGTTCAATTGCTCGTTGTCCCGGTTCGCTGTATGGGTCGGTGACGCTGAAAACGTGCTGAAGCTTTTTGCCGTTTAAACGGTCTGTGAAAACCTCAAGCTTGTTTTTAACATGATATTTCGATAAAATCGCACTTAATTCATAGGACTGATGCAGAATGAAATCTCCGTCAGACGAAATGATATAAAACGGCGGAAGTTTGTTAGATGCGATCTTGTCAAAATCCATATATTTATAATATTTGCTGTTTTTGTATTTTTCACCGAGTAACATTTTCAGGTTGATATTCATCATCAGATCGCCGTGCGCAGTCAAGTCAACCGCAGGTGAAACGGCACCGATTGCCTTAAAGGTTAAACCGCAAGGCTTTACACCGAAATCTTTCTGATAATCTTTATTGATATTGACCGCCGCGCTTACACAGGCAAAATGTCCGCCCGCTGAATCGCCGACAAGAAAAATGTTGTCGGTGTCGGCAGGATAATCGGAAAGATGATCGTTCAGCCATGAAAAAGCGGCAAAAATGTCGCTGATCTGGTCTTTGAAGAAAACCGTATCGGCAAGACGATAGTTGATTGAAGCGACAAGAAAGCCTTTTGAAGCAAGTTTCAGGCAATAGTATTTGTTGATTTCTTTGTAGCCGTACATCCAGCCGCCGCCGTGAATGTCAATGATAACAGGCAGCTTTTCTTTTGTGTTTTCCGGATAATAAATGTCAAGAAGATGTGCACGCTGCGTGTCGTCAATATAATGCAAATCGCAAATCTGAGTGATGCCGGGTGTCGGCTCCTGCGAGGCAATTCGCTTTGCGTCCATGCGCTCGGTGTTCTTCCAGAATAATTTCATAATCGGCGCTAAAATATCCATAATCATTTCTCCTTATTTTACCGGCTGACCGGTAACAGCGTTGATAATATTGTTAAAAACGCAGATGTGCGTTTTTGAAATAAACTTATCCATGTGAAGCGAGCCGAAATACCAATGGTCAAATTGGCAGGTTCTGCTGACATCTTCAAGATAGGTGTTGATTGCCGTGATGCTTGCCGCATTCTGCGTTTTCAAAAGCAGAAAATCCTTGATTTTTGCCGGCGGCTCGTGAGAGATAACAATGTTGATTTTTGCCGAATTCTTCTGAAGATTTTCAACACCCTCAATCAGCTCTTCGCGGGTTGGAATTTCCATTTCGGACCAGGTGCTCATTTCAAACCGTATGTCAATATCGGGACTTTCTCCGCCGCCCATGGTAAAAATTTTCTGCCCTTCAATGGTGAATACCTGACCGCGCATTAAATGGAAAATGTTGTCGGCAATCTGATGCACCTTGCCGCCGTTCCATTTTTTCACCTTGAGCTTGTTTAGCATATCGAAATTTTCATGCGTTCCGTCCACAAAGCAGATGTTATATCTTTTTCTGCTGAGCTTTTTGAGCATATTCATTTCGTCTCTTGAACCGTCCCATAAAAAGCCGAAATCCCCGCAAATTAAAAGTGTGTCGCCTTTTTTTAAAGAACGCAGTCTCGGGTCGTCAAATCTTGAAGAAACCCCGTGCATATCGCCGGTTACATAAATCATAATTTCAACCTGTTTAAAGGGCAAAAAGCCGTTCCTTTCTTTTTAAAAAATAATTTAAAAAATCTTTATAAATTTTCAGTCAAAAGCGTTTCTTTTTAACGAAAAAATTGTTATAATAAAGTAACTTATAAAAAATCAATCGGCGTGCGGTTTTTAACAGCCGCCCGCTTGTCTTGTTTTATTTTAACATACATTTGGATTTATTGCAAACCTTGTGTGCGTTTTTCTAAAATTTGTATTTGAATAAAAATATAAAATGTCAAAAATTTACGGATTCGGAGATAAAAAATGAAAATTAAAAAATTGATCTGCTTGATAACGGTGATTGTTTTAACATTTTTAACGCTGACGGTAACAGCAACGGCAAATTTTAACGATGCAACCGATGTCGGCACTTTGCGTTCTTATGCTTATTACATGATCAGCCTTGACGACGGCTCGGAAATGTTCAGCAAAAACGAAAACAAAAAGCTTGCCCCCGCCGCTTTCAATAAGATTGTTGCGGCTGTTGTTGCAATTGAACAGTGGGGTAATCTTGAAGATAAAATTACCGTAACCGAGCAGTCGCTTTCTCTTGTTGAATATAATTACGGGATTCGCACCGCAAATCTGATGCCCGGTGATGTCTATACAAAGCGTCAGCTTCTTGACTGTCTGATCATTTACAGCGCCAATGATGTTGCCAGCGTGATCGCCTATAACATTTCAAAAACCAAAGCGGCCTATGAACAGCAAATGCAGGCGCTTGTTGATAAAATCGGCTGCAAAAACACAAAAATCGTTGATATGCTCGGTTTTGACACAGACGGTCAGTATACAACGGCAAAGGATGTTGCGGCAATTATCAAATATGCGCTTGGATACCCGGCATTTTCGGAAGCTTTCAGTCAGAATTCCGTCACCATGCCGAAGACGGGTGAAAATGAAGAACGGGTATATCAGGGTAGCAATAAGATGGCAAATGCCACGATTTCCGATTATTATCACAGTTCTGTAACAGGCGGCAAACAGACTTCAACCGATGAAGCCGGCGAATGTATTGCCGTGACAAC
This sequence comes from Acutalibacteraceae bacterium, assembly GCA_051893965.1. Lineage (GTDB taxonomy): Bacteria > Bacillota > Clostridia > Oscillospirales > Acutalibacteraceae > UBA6857. The sequence goes on along the minus strand of JBJFHW010000103.1, from coordinate 6,438 downwards.
TTCAAAAGACGGATATTCTTATCTTGTTGTTGTTATGAAAGGAAAGCTTGTTGACATCGATTCGGACAATGTCAACGAAAACACCTGTATGACAGATGCCAAAGCGTTGCTGACATGGGTGTATAATAATGTCCGGTTTAAGGTTGTTGCTTCGCCGGGTCAGATTGTTGACTGCGTTGATATTTCTGCCGGCAGGGGAACAGACACGCTCAAGCTTACACCGGAAAAGGAAGTTTCCGTTCTTGCCGTTTCCAAAGTTTCAAGCTATTCGGTTCTGATTGAGCCGATTGCCGAAACCGTGCCGGAAAAAATCCGTGCACCGAAAAAGGCGGGGGATATTATTTGCCAGGCAAAAGTTCTTTATGCAAACAAAGAACTGACGACAATTAATCTTGTTGCTGCTGAAGATGTCAATTTGAGTCTTACCGGATTCATCATTTCCGCAGTCAGCTCGGTTCTTATGTCGAAGTTTTTCATCGCTTTTGAAATTATTGCGTTGATTCTACTGCTGTGCTACCTTGCTGTTAAGATTTATAATATAAAAAGCGACAAAAAGGTTTCATTGCATATTGTTTCTCAAGGTAAAAAGCAAAAAGACGAAGACGGTCAGGCAAAAAAAGCTTCGCCAAACAAAAAGAAAGGTACGCAAAAGACCTCACCGGCAAAAACAAAAAACAGCGCTGTGAGGAAAAATCCGGTTTCTCAGTCGGATAAAGGTTCCGTCAAAAAACGCAAATAGTTCGTATAAATAGTTAATAAAGTATTAATTTTAATTTCATTTTATGTTAAATGTTGACTTTAACGGCAAATTTATATTATTATAATCTATATACATTGTATGCTGACCATGTCAGTTCGCATATTTCATTATGAAAATATAAGGCAGGGATAAGTATGAAGAAAACAATTAAATTATTATCGGGGTTTTTGTTAACGGTTCTTTCCGTTCTTTGTTTTTCCGTTTGTTCTTTTGCTGTTGACAACAATTCGGACGGAAAATGGATTGCCGCCTGGGGAACAGGTCCGACCAATATTTCCCTTGAAGATTACGGTAATATCGCATTTACCGCAAAGGATATGACTGCAAGAACCGTAATTACCCCCACCGTCAGCGGTGACAAGATTCGAATCCGTTTTTCAAACTATTACGGTGAAGAAGATCTGGTGCTCAGCAGTGTTTCAATTGCAAACTGCATTCAGTGTGATTCGATTGATCCGAATGAAGCAACCTCGGAAATTGACACATCTTCCATTAAAGTTGTAACTTTCAATGACGGTGAGCCGGGAGTTACTGTTCCGAAAGGAAAGGAAGTCTATTCCGATGATATTAACTTCCCGGTTACTGCGCTTAAAAATATAGCCATCAGCTTTTATGCAAAGAATGCAACTGAAATCCGAACCATGGGTCTTTCCGGCGGTTCAACATTCATAAGCTTTGACGGAGACAGAACCCGCGAGAAATCTTTCGGGTTTTCTCAATTTCTTGATTCGGACGATCTGACCAAATTTCTCGAAACGCTTCTGGGCTTTAAATTTGATTTTTCTCTTTCCTATAAAATCGTAAGAGTTGTTCCGTGCCTTGCGGGAATTGATGTTCGTTCGGACAAAGATGCTTATTCCATTGCCGTTGTGGGTGATTCAACGGTTGCAAATGAATTTCCGCTGTATCTTGCACAGGAAATAAACGAAACCTACGGTGTTAAAAATGTCGGTGTTATGGGAAAAGGTATCATCGGCAATATGCTCAGCGGCGTTGAAGAAAGCCTTGGAAGCAACCTCTACGGCGAGCCGCTTCTTCAACGATTTAAACAGGACATTCAGGCTCAGTCAAGAATTAAATATGTAATTGTTAAAATCTGCGGAAACGATATTATTCATCCCGTCTGCGGTGAAAATGCCGATGAAAGCAAGCAGCCGACTGCAAAAAAACTCATTTCGGATCTGAAGAAAGTTTGCGAAATGTCTCATGAAATGGGAGCGAAGGTTATTCTTTGCACCATCACGCAATGGAAAGGCACGACCAGAGACTATTTCGGCGCCGGTGCATCCTATCAACGTACCGATGAAGAGTTTGCGGCCGACTGGAAAATTGCACAGGATGTCAATGCATGGATTAAAAGTTCGTCCAATACATATCATGACGGTTACATTGATTTTGTCGGAATTTCGGCAAATAAAGATGACCCGGCAAGTTTTGATCCCAAATATTCCGATGATATGATTCATCCCAACAATGATCTTCAGAAACTTTGGGCAAAAAGCGTTCCGATGGGACTGCTTGGCGTTTCAAAAAAGGTTGCCGGAATCAAGCTGAGCGCTTCAACAAAAACAATGTATTTAACAAATGGAGTCGGTGAATCGTCTTCAATCAGCGTCAGCTCAATCATTCCGTCAGATGCCGAAAACAAAAACGTTAAATGGACAACCAGCAACAGTTCGGTTGTTTCAATCACTTCTCAGTCATCAACCAAAGTAAAACTCAAAGCGCTTAAAAACGGAACGGCAACCATAAAATGCATTTCCGAAGACGGCGGAGCGGTTGCTTCCTGTAAAGTTACCGTTAAAACGCATGCCACTTCAGTCAGTCTTTCCGTTGGCAGTGCAACTCTTTATACAAGAGGAAAGCTTACGCTGAAAGCAACCGTTTTGCCGTCAGACGCTTCGGATAAAACCGTAACATGGACAACAAGTGATAAAACTGTTGCAACCGTAAGCAGCAAGGGCGTTGTTACCGCTGTCGGAAAAGGTACGGCAACCATTACCTGCACAACAAACGATTCTGCGAAAAAAGCCACCTGCAAAATCACGGTTAAAAAGGCAACCGATGTAACCGGAATTCAAACAAATGTAACAAGCAAATCCGTTTATACCGGTTCAACATATCAGCTGACTGCCAAAGTTTTACCGACCAATGCAACCTATCAGACTGTTTCATGGAAATCCGAAAACAGCAAAATTGCAACGGTCAGTTCAACGGGTCTTGTGACCGGCGTTTCAAAGGGCACAACTTATATCGTTTGCAAATCAACGGATAACACAACCGTTTCTGCAAGAATTAAAATTAATGTTATCATCAAAGCCACAGGCATGAAAGTTTCGTCTTCAAGCACTTCGGTTTATAAAGATGCAACAAAAACATTATCTGCTGTTTTCACACCGACCGGTGCTGTCAGCAAGGAAGTCACCTGGAAATCGCTTGATAAATCCATTGCAACCGTAAACAGCAAGGGTGTTGTCAAGGGTATCAAAGAGGGCAAAACAACCATTGTTTGCACAACCGTTGACGGAAAGTTCACCGCTCAGTGCACCGTAACTGTCAAACCCGTTACGAAAACAACGAAAGTTACTTTAAACACAACTTCAAAATCTGTCAAGGCCGGAAGCTCATTTACACTGAAAGCAACCGTTTCTCCGAGCAATGCAACCTATAAGACTGTAACATGGAAATCAAGCAACACAAGCATTGCTAAAGTCAGCTCCAAAGGTGTTGTCACCGGTGTGAAGGCAGGAACGGCAACCATTACCTGCACAACAACCGATACCGGTAAAAAAGCAACCTGCAAAGTAACGGTTAAGAATGTGACGCCGCAGTCGGTCAAACTCAATGCAACAAGCGCTTCCATCAAAATAGGCTCATCAAAGGCGCTCAAAGCAACTGTTTCACCCGCTCAGGCTGCGAACAAGAGCGTTAAATGGACTTCAAGCAACACAAAGGTTGCAACGGTTTCTTCTTCGGGCGTTGTCAAAGCTGTCGGTGTCGGTAAGGCGACGATTACCTGCACAACCGTTTCAGGCGGCAAGAAAGCAACCTGTAAGATAACCGTTATACCGATCAAAGCTTCCTCGGTCAAATTAAACCGTACTTCTTTAACGCTCGATTACGGCAAGACCTATACGCTCAAGGCGACTGTTTCACCGAGCAACACAACAAATAAAAAAGTTTCCTGGTCATCGAGTGATACCAAGGTTGCAAAGGTGGATAAAAACGGAAAAGTCACAGCAGTAGGCAAGGGAAGTGCCGTCATCACCTGCAAACCTGCTGACGGCGGAGGCGGAACAGCGGCAAAATGCAAAATAACCGTTACCAAAACCGATGTTATCGGCGTCAGCATCAGTGACACAAAAATAACGCTCAAGCCCGGTCAGAAATATACGCTTCTGGCAAAGGCTTTGCCGGATAACGCAAGTGACAAAACACTTACATGGTCATCAAGCAACACAAATGTTGCAACCGTATCTTCAAGCGGTGTTGTAACGGCAAAGAGCAAAGGCATTTGCTTTATTAAAGTTACAGCCAAAGACGGTGGCGCAATTGCCCGCTGCACGGTTTATGTTCAGTGATTTGAAAAATTAATAAATCATGCTCCTGCATTTGTTTTGCAGGAGCATTTTGTTTTGCGCTAAATGCGACAGTCCTTTTTTTGTAAGTAAAGATGCTTTCAAAAAATAACTGCCGATATACACAAATGCATCTATCGGCAGAAAAGTATTTTATGATTAAAGACCCAGGCTTTCTATCCAGTTTAAGATCTCTGTTTCCGATTCGCCGGAAGAAAATCTTTTTCCGTCAAGCCAGTTTCCTGTTCCTGCGGCTTCTTCAAGAAGTTCTCCGCTTTGACCAAGACCGGAGCTTGCGGAAGTGCAAAACGGAATAACGGTTTTACCCGAGAAATCATTGGTTTCAACAAAGCCGTTTGTCGGCCATGCGGCAATACCCCACCAGATCGGATAACCGATCAACACGGTGTCATATTCGCTCCAATTATCAACGGTTGCCACTTTCAGCTCAACTTTTCTTTCGTCGGGATTATTATGTTCCTTTACAACTCTGCTGTTTTCGTCCGTCCAGTCCAAATCATTTTCACTGTAAGGCTCAACCGGTTCAAGTTCAAACAAATCGCCTCCGGTTGCAGAAGCAATCTGTTCGGCAACTCTTTTTGTTGTTCCGGTTGCGGAATAATAGACGATCAGTATTTTTTTGTCTGATGCGTTATTTTGACTTTCTGACGGCTGATTTTCTGAAACGCTGTCATTGTTTAAAAACTGAGCGTCTTTTGTTGACTCTGCGCTGATGTCGGATTCTGCATCGTTCTGACTTTGGCAGGCGGTCAATGCAAACAGAAGCAAAATACTTAAAAGCGTAACTGAAAATTTCTTCATTGTTTAGCTCCTTTGTTATTTTTAGATTTTATACGCTAAGGCCCATTTCGTAAGCTTCGCACATATACTTTGTGTTTTTGACTTCGCCTTTTTCATAAACGCCGGTTGCATAAAGAACGCCTTTTTCCGTTGCGCCGTTTACGCAGTCGGCATAACCTCTGAAGCAGGCGAGTGTGGTTTCCATGGATTCTTTTTCCGAATCGGCGGCTGTCATGATGTAATAAAATTCCTTGTTTTTTACTTCCGTCCAGCGGGCAACCGTTCTGTCAATCAGCGCTTTCAGCTGAGCGTCAATGGAGTAAAAATAAACCGGGCTTGCAAGAACAAGCACATCGGCGTCAATCATTTTTTGCAAAATTTCCGCCATGTCATCTTTAACAGCGCAAACGCCGGAATTTTTGCAGGCATAACAGCCACGGCAATATCCGATCTTTTTCTCGGCAACCCGAATTTTTAGAACTTCATTGCCGCTTTCTTTTGCACCTTTCATAAATTCATCGCAAAGAAGATCAGAGTTTCCGCCTTTGCGCGGACTGCCTGATAAAATTAAAACTTTTTTCATAATACTTTCCGCCTTTACTATGATTATTTATAAGATTTTTGCTGCTGTTTTCTTTTTTCAACCATTTCAACGAACCATTCAACCATGCTCGGATCGCTGTGCGAAAAGAAAGAGCTTGTGTTTTTGTCAAGAGAACCAATCGCTTTCATATCTTCGTCCGAAAGCTCAAAATCAAACACTTCAAAGTTTTCTTTCATTCTTTCAATGTGTGTTGATTTCGGAATCACCACAATACCGCGCTGTAAGTGCCAGCGCAAAATTACCTGTGCCGCTGTTTTGCCGTATTTCTTTGCAATCGTATTCAACTCGGCAAGCTCAAACATACCGCCTCTGCCTTCGCCGAACGGTGCCCAAGCTTCAAGCTGTATACCGTATTTTTCGTTCCATGTTTTGGCTTCTTTCTGCTGATTGTGCGGATGAATTTCAATCTGATTGACCATGGGGCGTATTCTTGCAAAAGAAGCTAAATCAACCATGCGGTCGGGATAAAAATTAGAAATGCCGATTGCGCGGATTTTGCCCGCTTTATATAAATCTTCAAGCGCTCTCCATGCGCCGTAATAATCGTTGAACGGCTGATGCAAAAGCATCAGATCAATATAATCGGTTTGAAGCTTTTCCATGGAAATTTCGGCGGATTTTTTGCACTGCTCATAGCCGTAGTGTTCAATCCAGACCTTTGTTGTCAGAAAAATCTCTTTTCGGGGAACACCGGA
>JBJFHW010000102.1:0-4100 GCA_051893965.1 Acutalibacteraceae bacterium | reverse complement strand
TAGCATCAGTATATGTTGAGCAGAAAAAATACGCAGATGCAATAAGTCTGTTTTTGGAAATACGCACGAAGTTCGATGGTTCCTCGGATGCATCGGGCGAATTTGCGAAGAATACCTGCAGCGGAATTATCAAGGCATATTTCGGATTAAACCAAGAGCAAAAAGCGTATGATTTTGCTTGGGAAGAAGCAGAAAATCTTGAAAAGTGGTTTGGTAAATACTCTATCATAAGAATAGACGAAATTATTAAAATCGGTGCAATTTTCAGAGAAAACGGATTTATAGAGTGCCTTGAATTTTTTGAGCTTGCCGCAACGCTGCTTTGTGAGGCTGAGCTTACTAAGACAATTCAATATGCCATAGTTCTTAACTACATCGGAGTTTGTAAAACCGATTATGAGCAAAAGCATGTGGAAGCAAGCAGATATTTTGAACAATCAAAGGCTTTGTTTGAAGAATTGGGCGAAACCGAAAACGAAGTGTTCAAAACCGTTTTAAACAATATTGAATACATCGAAGATTTAAAAATGAATGAATTAATTAAAAATTTGGCAAGCAGTTTGTCAGATCCGGATGACGCAAACACTTGATCGGAGGAATAATAATGAGCAAATATACACAAAGACTTATAAACAAAATGCAGGATTGGGGCCTGGTAATTGAAGAAATTGACGATGACATTGCCAAGCTCGGAGAAAACGGAAAAGCAATCGTGAAATATCTGAATGATATACATTTTTCAATGCCGTTGGGAATTGCTTTAAGAATACATCTGTGTGATAAATTCAGTGATAGTTATGACGAAGTAAGCAGGCTTTATACGTTCACTTTGACAAACGGTACTCAGGTGAAAACAAAAGATTGCAACAGTGAAAACTATGATTTTACTGCGGAAGATCTGTCTGAATATACGGAAGTTTTCATCTCAATTATTGAAAAATATAACAGTGAATCGGCAGAAGCAATTATGTCCAAACTGACAAAGCAGGAAATCAGAAGAATGCTCAAATCCGAAACATGTTTACGCAACAAGATGTTTTTAATCAGCTTTGCTCTTCATATGAATCATAAAGAAACAAATAAATTTCTTACGGATATTCTTGCCGAACAGACCTATAATTACAGAAATCCGGAAGAGATTATCGCTCTTTTCTGCCAGTCTCACGAAGAATATAATTCATATGCAGAATATGAACGTCTGAAAAACCGTTTCAACTCGCTTGAATTCAATGACACAGAGAAAAAAGAACAATATACAAAATTTGCAAAAAATGCAATGGAATCCGATATTGAAACCGAAGAAGAACTGATGGATTTTTTGGCGGAAAACAAGGCTAACTTTACGGGATATTCACAGACTGCATTTGAAGAATTTAAGAGATTGTATGATCAGGCTTTGTCAAAAGCAACATATATGACAAGTTCATATGAATTTAAACCGGTTACAAATCCCGAACAGCTTTCAAAAGAAATGCTTAAATGTATTCCAAGAGCAACTTTTGAAAAAACAAAAGACGGAAAAAAGATAGTATCCAATGATTTTATCAATATTTATAACGGAGAAAAGGGACAAAAGAGCAAAAAAACCAAAACGACGGATTTGCCGAAAGAAATTACAAAGAATTTGCCGATTGCAGACCGTTTGTCGGATCTTCTGAACAGAAAAAAACCGGTTGAAAGAAAAGATCTCGTATTCATGAAATTTTATGTTTTTTCCCTTTATCTTCAGGAAAAAGAAGAGTATCTGGTAAACGACTATTTTGTTTTTCTTGATGAGTGCAACGATATTCTGCTCAGAAGCGGTATGTCAAAACTATATGCCGGAAACAGGTTTGAAAATTTAATTATGCTTTCCCTGTTTTCTTCAAATCCGTTTGAAATGTTTGAAAACATAATAGAGAATACCTTTATTAATGAACCGTCGAGTACCGGTTGCTGAAACTTTTTCCCAGTTTTTCTTTCTGTGTGTGATAGTATGACAATATAATCACAGAAGGAGAAATGCAAAATGAAAAGCAGTTCATTTTATGATTTGAATGAAGTATCATACAGCGACAGAGAAACATTCAATAACACAATTGTGTTGTTATCAATGGTTAAAAGTGAGGCTTATTATATTATCGGATTTTCAAGACTTGATAAGATTATAGAAATAGGTTTTGATTTTGAAAGCAGTTTTCATTCAATAATAACAGAGGAAATACATATTGATTTGAATCACTCCGATTGTATTCATTTCAGATGTGTTTTACGCAATCTTAATTATTCAAAGAAAATCAAAAAATTGCTTGACAGTGCTTCCGACAGCTTCTTTGCGGTTGATAACGATATTGTTTATGAAAGAAGTTTTGCGAGAGACCGTATTGTTCCTATTAGTATTGATGACATCGATTTATTAATCAAAAGGGTTAAAAATGAAATAATTGAATTTATTGAATTGTGTTACGAAAAAGGTATTTAAACAATCTGGGAGCTGTCGCATTTAGCGCAGAACAAAAAGCAAAATGTTAAAATAAAAAGAAAAAATGAAACATTTTGCTTTTTTAAACGTTTTTTCACCCACTCGCAGTATCTTTATACAGCTTCGGGGTGAAGAAAACGCTTTCTGCATCTAAATGCGACAGCTCCTTTTTGTTGAAAACGTTTTTTCCACTTTTGTGCCGGAATCATTATATAGTATAACCACAGTTTGATATAAGAATGAAACAGGAGGTTTTTACAAATGATCAAAGCAGGACCGTAGCATTTCAACCGATTAAAATAATCATACAAAAAAATACCGAATAAAAAATCGATTATCACAAAGGAGAAATTATTGTGAAAAACAGCATGAAAAACTCGAAATTTATGAAAACGATGTCAATTGTGCTTGTGCTTGTCACACTGTTCAGTTTCTGTACGGTTTCGGCGAGCGCAGCGTATTCGACAGGCAATTATGTGATTGCCGCAAGCAACGGCTCAAATGTAAGGTCCGGAGCGGGAACGGGCTATTCAATAGTAGGCGCCGCCTCAAAAGGTGTCACATTCAATGTGACAAAGATAAGCGGCAGCTGGGGTTACACATCATCTATTAAGTGCACAAACGGAACAAAATCGGGCTGGGTATGTCTTGATTATTGCACTTATAAAGGTTCAAGCAGCAACAGTTCCAGAGCCACATATAACGATGTGTTCGCTTCAACAAGAGGTTCCGGTTATTCGCTGTCTCAGGCAAGAGCATATGAAGCAACAACCTTTACACAGGGAACATTTATTTATGTGTGGGCTTTTGTTCATGATATTAATAATAATCTTTACAAAAGTTACAGTTCGGGAACTTGTAATATGACATTGTCTATATACCGTCCCAACGGTTCCTGCGCTTTCTCTCACACATATAACAACAGCGACAACAACTGGATCGGTCAGAAACTGGACGAAGCCGGAACATGGAAAATTCAAAGTAAGATTACAGGCTCTCTCTCGGGCACCAATACCAGAGCAATAACCGTAAAAAGCAGTTCTTCATCATCTTCAACATATTACACACTGACCTATAATGCAAACGGCGGTTCAAATGCTCCTTCACCACAAAGAGTAAAAGCAAACACCGGATTTTATCTCAGTTCTTCAAAACCGACTCGTTCAGGGTATACTTTCCTTGGCTGGAGCACGAATAAGAATGCGACCTCAGCATCTTATGCACCTGGCGCAGGCGTTAAAATGAACAGTAATGTAACTTTGTATGCAGTGTGGAAGTATAATAACGTCAAACCTACAAGTATCAGCCTTAACTGCACCTCCTACACAATGAATGTCGGTAACGGAAAACAGTTATATGCAACCGTCTATCCGAGCAATGCTTCTGACAAAACAGTCTATTGGTCTTCAAGTGATTCCAGGATTGCTTCGGTGTCAGGCAGCGGCCGAATCAGTGCCAAAGCGCCCGGCGTTGCAACCATTACTGCAAAAACAAGCAACGGAAAAACAAGCACTTGCACCGTAACGGTAAGAGGTGTTGTTATAAAATGCAGTGACCTTTATCTTTATCCGACCGTCGGAGATATATTGTATTTCAGTGCAAAAGCATATCCCTCTGACACCACCTCTTTCAAATGGAC
>JBJFHW010000101.1:0-4129 GCA_051893965.1 Acutalibacteraceae bacterium | reverse complement strand
TTATATACGGTCGGAATTGACAGCAGTATAATCACAAAAACACCGCTCGGCTCTCTGAAAATATCAGCGCTTGAAAAACTTTCTTTCGGAAAGATTGACGGCAGTTTTATCGATTCACTGATCACAATGCTTAACAGCGAAAAATCCATTCCGCTTTGTGACGATGCACCGATTGAAAAGAAATGGTGGAAAGAAGCTGTTTTTTATCAGATTTATCCGCGTTCATTCAACGATTCCAACGGTGACGGAATAGGGGATTTAAATGGTATCATTGAAAAGCTTGATTATCTGAAAGATCTCGGCATCAACGCAATCTGGTGCAGCCCGATTTATGATTCACCGAATGATGACAACGGATATGACATCAGAAATTACCGCAAAATTATGGAAGAATTCGGTTCAATGGAAGATTTTGACCGCCTGTTGTCAGAAATACATAAGCGTGACATGAAGCTGATTATGGATCTCGTTATAAACCACAGCTCAGATGAACACGAATGGTTTAAAAGCTCGGTAAATGACCCGGATTCACCGTACCGTGATTATTACATCTGGAGAGACGGTGATGAAAACACGCCGCCTAACAACTGGGATTCAATCTTCCGCGGCAGTGCATGGAACTATTATCCCGAAAGAAAGCAGTGGGCGCTTCATCTGTTTTCAAAAAAACAGATGGACTTCAACTGGGAAAACGAAAAATTAAGAAAAGACCTTTATGAAATGGTCAACTGGTGGCTTGAAAAAGGCGTTGACGGGTTCCGTCTTGATGTTATCAGCTTTATTTCCAAAACGCCCGGACTTCCTGATGGCAATGAGCTTATCGGCTCTCTTATGGGCTTTAAAGGCTGTGAGCATTATTTTTACGGACCGAAGCTTCATGAATATCTTCATGAAATGTATAAAAACACTTTCAAAAACTTTGATGCATTCACCGTCGGCGAATGTCAGGGCACGGGCATTGAAATGAGCAAGCTCATGACCGGCGATTACCGCGAAGAACTCAGCACCGTATTTTCTTTTGATCACATGGATAATCCCGGAAAAGCGAGATTCCAGAAATATAAATATGATTTACGCCCGATGGCAAAAGAACTCGTTAATTGGCAGCTCGGCTACGGAAATCATTGCTGGCCGGTTGTTTTCTTTGAAAATCATGACTGGCCGAGAATGACTTCAAAGGTTTGCCCGGACGGTGTTTATGCAGACAGAGTCAGTAAGCTCTTGGCAGTTATGCAAATGACATTCAAAGGAACTCCGTTTGTCTATCAGGGACAGGAAATCGGCATGACGAACTGCTCTTTTGAAGATATGAGCGGTTTTCGTGATGTTGAATCGCTCAATACATACAACGAGCAAATTGAAAAAGGTAAAACGAGGAAGGAAGCCTTTGAAATCGTTATGGCAGGAAGCCGCGACCATGCAAGAACGCCAATGCAGTGGTCAGCCGAAGAAAACGCCGGTTTTTCTTCTTCAACGCCATGGATTGAAGTTAACAGCAATTATAAAAATATCAATGTTGAAACCGAATTGCAAGAAGAAGACTCCGTGCTGAATTTTTATAAAAAAATGATTGCTCTTCGACATGAGCACCCGGCTTTGGTTTACGGCTCATTCAGCCTTGTAAACAAAAGTTTTGGTGATGTACTTTCTTATTACAGAACCGACAAAGATGACGGCGTTTACTTTGTTGAAATAAATCTTACCGATAAAGAGAAGGCTCACACAGTCTGCACAAACGGATTTAAGCTTATCGTTTCAAACGTTTCAAAAGCGCAGTCGGAAAAGCTTTCACCGTATGAAGCAAATGTTTATAAAGTAAACTGAATAAATTTTATAAAAATAAAAAATCACAGCCGAAACTCAGAAAATGAAATTCAAAACGCTCACAACATAGTTTTGTTATGCGCCTAAAGCATTCCACTGCTCAGTGTTTTCCGACTGTGATTTCCGTTTCAAAACGCTGGGCTTCCCCGCATATTTGAAACTGCGGAGAAGCTCACAAACGCTTTGAACTTTATCCGCTGATATTATTTTTGGCAGGTATCAAACTCAGATACCTGCCAATTTTTTCATATAATAGCAAGAAATTTATTTAAGCTTATTGATCATCATTTTTGCGGCTTTATAAATATCACCGCAACCGAGAGTGATGATAATGTCACCTTTTTTGGCATTTTTAACAACATAATCCGATACTTCTTCAAAGGTGTTAAACCATACGCTGCCCGGTATTTTTTCTGCAAGGTCTTTTGTATAAATATTATAGGTATTTACTTCTCTTGAACCCATAATTTCAGTCATAACACATTTGTTCGGAATCTGAAGCACACGAACAAAATCATCAAAAAGAATGGATGTTCTTGAATAGGTAAACGGTTGAAAAACTGCCCAAACCGTATTATAGCCCATTTTCATAACCGCATTCAGAATTGCCTCAAGCTCATTCGGGTGATGCGCATAATCATCGGCAATTGTAATTCCCTGATATTCACCGAGAATTTCAAAGCGTCTGCCTGCACCTGAAAAAGCTTCAATTCCTTTTTTGCACTCGTCATAAGAACAGCCGGCATGAACGGCGGCAGCAAAAACGGCAAGCGCGTTCTGAATGTTATGTCTGCCGGGAATATTAAGCTTTAAATGACAGATTTTTTCACCGCCATGCATAACATCAAATTCACCGAAAGCACCCTTGTTATATGTAATTTCGGCAGGGTAGTAATCATTTTTTTCGCTGAAGCCGAAAGTGATTTTTTTCTTTTCAACACTTTCAACAGCTTTAATTGTGTTTGCATCGTCACCGTTATAAATCAGCGTGTTGGTCGTCATAACGGAAAACTTATTAAATGACCGGATAATGTTGTCAAGCGTTTTAAAATAATCCAAATGATCCTCGTCAATGTTCAAGATAACCGCAACATCGGGAGAAAGGTCAAGAAATGTATCAACAAATTCGCAAGCTTCACAAACCATGGTTTCACTTTTTCCAAGCCGGCCATGGCTGTCAATGAGCGGAAGTCTGCCGCCGATAACAGCAGTCGGATCTTTCTGCGCCATGATGAGTACCTGAGTGAGCATGGAAGTGACGGTTGTTTTTCCGTGAGTACCGCAAACACCGATGCAATTTGAATACATTCTTGAAATTGCACCGAAAAGCTTTGAGCGTTCATAGGTCGGGATACCGCTTTCTTTTGCCGCAACAAGTTCCGGATTATCTTTTAAAAGAGCAGCAGTATAAATGATCATCTGAGCACCTTGAATATTTTCGGCCTTTTGACCCATTGTGATTTTTACGCCGAGAGAACGAAGCTTATCAATGTTATCTCCCGGATTGTTGTCGGAGCCTGTTATTTCATATCCTTTGCCGAGCAGAATTTCTGCAAGCGGACACATACCGGAACCTCCGATTCCGATGAAATGGATTCTTTTCACTTCTTTAAGCTGTTTATCAATTTCTAACATATTGGTCTATGCGACACAGACAGCAAACGAAAAATCTGTGCCGGTTCCTTTCTTGTATATTTTACGGTTTTACCGTATATTATAGCTTTCTTATTATTATATTGCATTTTTTTGCGTTAGTAAATGCTTTTGAATAAATTCACATTTATTTTTTTCTTTCATACTATATATTGACATGATTTTCGGGAGGGGCAGCCGTGATTAATTTAAAAAAAGTAATAATAATCGGTGGAGACGAAAGGCAAAAACGGCTATGCGGTTTATTTGAAAACAAATGCAGGTGCATATATATATCAAATAATTCCGAGCTTGAAAAAGAAAAATTTGAAGATGCAAATTTGATTATTCTGCCGCTGCCTGTTACAAAAAACGGTAGGGATATTTATTCAGACTGCGGAAAAATTGCCGTTGAAAATGTCACAAACAAGCTTTGCAAAAATAATATTGTCTCAGGCGGCCTGATTGATAAAAAACTGAAAAATAAGCTTTCTGAAAGCGGTATAAAATATTTTGATTATTATGCAGATGAAACTTTTCGCATTTTTAATGCCTATCTGACTGCTCAGGGGGCAGCAAAAATTGTTCTGGAAAACACCGAAGATTTCATCGTTTCAAAAAAAATTCTGATCACAGGCTTCGGTAGAGTCGGCAAAGCCTGCGCGCGTGTTCT
>JBJFHW010000100.1:0-4200 GCA_051893965.1 Acutalibacteraceae bacterium | reverse complement strand
ATTCCGCCGCCGTCAACGGTCTCATGCGTCACGCTGACATCGGGGCCGAAAAGCTCTTTGAACTTTTCTTCAACCTCTTTTTGCGGGATAAGCATACCGCTGTCCGAATATTCGTATTTGTCGGGGTCGGAGTTTGCGTCAAGAATTGCCCAGATGGCAATTGCCGTCAGCTGACTTTTGTTTGCCGATGAAACATCGTCAAAGGTGTCGGGGTCGTTCATGATGACAGGGGTGATAAACTGCTTATATTCATTGAGCTTTGCGTTATCGGCAATTTTTTTCTGCGAGCTGATTTTTCCTGCGCAAAACATCACGATGCTGACAATGCCGACAGCAACAAGTGCGATGACCACAAAGCCGACTATGTAATTTAAGGTTTTGCGTGATTTTTTTTGTTCGTTCATCTCTTTTTCTCCTTATCTGATCTGACCGTCGCCGCTGATGAGATATTTCACGGTGGTAAGCTGTGCAAGTCCCAAAGGACCTCTTGCATGAAGCTTTTGCGTTGAAATGCCGATTTCCGCACCGAAGCCGAATTCTCCGCCGTCCGTAAAACGGGTGGAAGCGTTGACATAAACCGCCGCCGCATCAATCTGCGTCTGAAACTTCCGGCTGTTTTCATAGCTTTCGGTGATGATGCATTCGCTGTGACCGGTTGTGTATTTCATAATGTGTTCGATGGCTTCGTCAATGTCCGAAACGGTTTTAACGCTGATTTCATAGCCGAGATATTCCTTGCCGAAGTCTTCTTCGGTTGCAGGAACGGTGCCGTCAATGACAGCCGCGGCTTTTTCGTCGGCATGAATGAGCACATTTGCCGTGTCGAGCTTCTCTTTAATCATCGGCAGAGCTTTTTTGAGCACCTTTTCATGGATAACAAGGCTTTCGCAGGCGTTGCAGACCGACGGTCTTGAAACCTTTGCGTTATAAATAACCTCAGATGCCATTTCAAGGTTTGCAAATTCATCAACATAAATGTGACAGTTGCCGGTTCCGGTTTCAATGACGGGAACGGTTGAATTGAGAACGCAGGCGCTGATTAGTCCTGCACCGCCGCGCGGAATCAGCACATCAACATATTTGTTCATTTTCATCAGCTCCTGTGCCGATTGCCTTGAAGTGTCACTGACAAGCTGAACACAGTCGGCGGGAAGTCCGCTTTTTTCAATCGCTTTGCGCATCACCCCGGCAATTGCCGTGTTTGAATGAAACGCTTCTTTTCCGCCGCGCAGAATCACGCAGTTTCCTGCTTTCAGGCAAAGCGAAGCCGCATCGGCAGTGACATTCGGCCTTGCTTCATAAATGACGGCAACAACGCCGAGCGGAACGCTGACTTTTTCAATTTTCAGTCCGTTCGGGCGAACACTGCCCGAAAGCACCTTTCCGACCGGATCATCAAGAAAAACAATTTCACGAACAGCACTTGCAATGGCTTCGATACGTTTTTCATCAAGCGCGAGCCTGTCAATCATTGCGTTGCTCATGCCGTTTTCTTTGCCGTTTTGAATGTCAAGTTTGTTTTGCTCAATTATGTAGCCGCTGTTTTGAAGCAAAGCGTCAGCAATGCTTTCAAGTGCCTTGTTTTTTTGCATGGTGCCTGCCGACATCAAAATTCGCTGTGCTTTTTTTGCATTTATTCCGAGTTGTTCAAGCATAATAAGCGCCGCGGTTTACAAAAGCGTTGAATTTTTACGCTTTGCAAACCTTCCTTTCTCATTTTTTTGCGCAAAATAAAGTTCCGCACTGTCTGCCGTCAATCAATTTATAAATATCCTGCGGTGCAGAGCCGTTCATAACGACCGTGGGGATTCCGGCGTCGGTTGCAATTTGCGCCGCATGAATTTTTGTGACCATGCCGCCGGTTCCTCTGTTTGTTCCGGCGCCGCCGCAGATTGAAATGATGCGGCTGTCAATTCTGTCCACAACCGGAATCAGTCTTGCGTCGGGATTTTCGTTCGGGTTGGAATCAAAAAGTCCGTCCGTATCCGTCAGAATAATCAGACCGTCTGCATCAATCAGCTTTGCAACAATTGCCGAAAGGCTGTCATTGTCGCCGAAAACAATTTCTTCCGTTGCCACGCTGTCGTTTTCGTTGATAACGGGGATTGCGCCGTATTCAAAAAGCTTTTCAAAGGTGTTTATAAGGTTTTGTTTTCGTTCGGCGTTTTCAAAGTCGCTTTTAGTCACAAGAAGCTGACCGACTTTCTGGCCGTATTCCGCAAAAAATTTGTCATACATAAACATCAGCTCGCACTGACCGACCGTTGCCGCCGCCTGCCTGCCCGGAATATCCTTTGGCTTTTGGGAAAGCCCAAGCTTTCCGACGCCGACGCCGATTGCGCCCGAGGTGACAAGGGCAACATCAATGCCGCTGTTGTGAAGATCCGCAAGAACACTGCAAAGCTTCATCATGCGCCTGATGTTTGTTTTTCCTGTTTCATATGTAAGGGTGGAGGTTCCCACCTTCACGACAATTCTTTTAGCTGATTTAAAGGTATTCATTTTTATTCCTCTGTATTAATAAAACTATTTATAATATTGCGGTAAAATGCTTCGTCTTTGACCTTACCCACGGCGGTGAACGAGGCATTTTTAAGTCTGAGATATTTTTTTGCCGTTTTTTTCACCTCATCGAGGGTAATTTTTCTGATGCTTTCGATGATAGAATCGTCCTCAATAAATTTGGAAAGCATCAATTGACTGTAACCGAAAGAAGAAAGCTTCGACTGCGGCTGTTCACGGCTCATAATCAGGCTTGCAATCAGCTTTTCTTTGGCAACACAAATTTCCTTTTCCGTAATGCTGTCTGCAAAACCGGAAATAATTTTGCACGTTTCTTTGATTGCTTTTTCTTCGGACGCGGGCGAAAGACTCATGGAAACGGCAATGTAGCCGCCGCCGAGATAGCGTGCAAGCCAGGAGCTGATGTCATAAACCAGACCGAGCTGTTCGCGAATACGCTGATTGAGGCGCGAAGAGGTTCCGTTGCCCAAAATGAACATGCAAACCTGAAGCGGGTATAAATCCACGCTTTCAATGGCAACGCCCGGGAAACAAAGCATGATGTGCGTTTGTTCAAAATCCTGATTTGAAAGGGTAAAGCATGAATGAAAAGGAACTTCGGATTCGGTCAGCGGAAAAGAGGTATCCTCGTCTTTTTCAAAATATTCTTTGATTTTGGCCATTATTTCGTCTTCGTTGAAATTACCGCTGATTCCGACAACCGTTCTTTCGGGGACATACATTTTTTTCATATATTCTTCAAAATCGCTTTTTTGAAGCTTTGAAATGCTTTCTTTGCTTCCGAGAATCTGAAGCGAAAGGGGAGAAGAGGCAAAAAGAGCGGTTTCGTTGATTTCATAGCAGACATCGGACGGGTCATCTTCGCACATGGCAATTTCTTCACAGATGACGCCCTTTTCCGTGTCAATATCGTTTTGAGAAAGGGCAGGATTTTTGATCATATCAAAAAGAATATCGGCGGCGCGAATGATCTGATAATCAAGCGCCTTTGTGTAAAAGAAAGTGTATTCCTTTGTTGTGTAAGCATTGACCTGAGCGCCGATTTCGTCCATACCCTCGGCAATTTCAAAAGCAGTTCTTTTTTTGCTGCCCTTGAAAACAATATGTTCAATAAAATGAGATATTCCGTTGTTATTTTCGTTTTCATAGCGTGAGCCGCTTGCCACCCAGACACCCACGGTTGCCGAGCGAAGATCGTCACGCTTGTCAAGAATGATGCGAAGGTTATTTTTTAAAGTGATCAGCTTCATATATTTCACCGTTAAACCCGATAATTTGATAAAAACAGGCATTTTGCAATAACTGTAAATATACCTATGATAATTTTACCCCAAAAGCTTCAATAAATCAACAGGGAGAGGAAAGTTTCTTGTTCAGTGTGGAGTGTATGATAGTGTGGAGTTTGGAGTGTGGAGTTTGGAGTGTGGAGTTTGGAGTTAATTTAACTGAAAATTTTAACAGAGTTTCGGATTATAAATTCTTAAAATGATGTTTGTTTATCATTATGCAACATTTTAACCGTTGGAGTTATTCCGCCGCTTTATGCGGACACGGCAAGCTGTGTCCCTACTACACAGACTTTAAAAGATGGTTAACTCCACACTCCACACTCCAAACTCCAAACTAAAAAAACTCCGCCCGTGGACGGCGTTTTTTCAATCAGCAACCGCTTGCACC
>JBJFHW010000099.1:0-4203 GCA_051893965.1 Acutalibacteraceae bacterium | reverse complement strand
GCAGACTGAGCACATTTACGTTGACCCCGCCGAAGTCGGTTATTCATCGCAAATTTCAATCGGCGATATTTGCTGATATGCATATAATTAATAAATTTAAAGTCCTTTGCCTATTTTTTCGGGCAAAGGACTGTTTTTATTTATTTTTTGCCAATTCAGCAATCGCCGCATAATGCAGAACATCAAATTCATCGGGAGCAATTCTGTTTAAAAGTTTCATATGCTCCTTTTCCCATTCTTCG
This sequence comes from Acutalibacteraceae bacterium, assembly GCA_051893965.1. Classification (GTDB taxonomy): domain Bacteria; phylum Bacillota; class Clostridia; order Oscillospirales; family Acutalibacteraceae; genus UBA6857. The sequence continues at coordinate 3,961 of JBJFHW010000099.1, read as the reverse complement.
ATTTCCGGTTCATTTAAGGAGGCTCCGATTCCGCGGCACGTTTTCATTCTTCCGTTCCAGCTTTCTCTTGTAAAATGAACTTTAACGTCAAATTCTTCATGATAAACCAAGTTAAAACTGTTTAAATAACATTCCGGGATTTGAATCGGATGTCGCGTTTCATTTGCTCCGCTCCAATCCGGACTGTATTTGAGGACGAGTTTTTCACTTTCTCCTGCAATTTTATCTTCAAAAGGAAGCCACGCCATATACAAAACAAGAATTCTGCCGTTCGGTTTCAAAATTCGGGAAAGCACAGGCATGATTTTTTCATGATTGAAATACCAAAAGCATTGACATGCAGTAATAACATCAAAGGTATTGTCTTGAAAATCAATCTCTTCAGCAGGCATTACATAATACTTTATGTTCATTCCCGATGACAATTCTTCCGCTTTTGCAATCTGATTTCCGGAAATATCCGTTCCCGTCCACTCAGCACCGTAATGATACATTTTTCTCGGAAGGACACCGGTGCCTGTTCCCAGATCTAACACTTTCTGCCCTTTCATACACAGGTTTCTCGCATAAATCTTCCCGTAAAATTCATCGGGATAAATATCTCTGTATTTTGCATAATCATCACAAGTCCGTCCAAAATCAAAACATTTTCCCTAATCAATATTTGTATCTGTGAAATTCATCATTTGACAATACACACCGCCGTTGCATTCAAAACATTTTCAATTCAATTCTTAAATCAGTGCTAATGCTGAATTTTTATAATTATCATCATCAGTAACTTCACGAATTATTTTTATTTGCTCCGGAAAGATGATTTCTTCATTTTCATTCGTCAGTTCGATTTCCATAATTGCTTTATCATCCCAAAACGGATATACGTCAATTTCAAAATATTGACTTTGACTGGAAAGACAATAACGTGTCTTACGAACCGGATGCTTCAACGGATCGGCATTCATCAACAGTCTCAGGTATTCGTCCTTTGACAATCGGCGTTCCACTTCAATTCTTTTTAAACCGCTTAGTTTTCTTTTGCTTGTTTCGTAATACACATAATTTCCGTCATAACCTCTTTGACGAATACGGACTTCTTCATCAGAATTTGATTTGAGATATGTCTGAATAATTTCAACACGCTGACAATTCGGCAATGCTTCAAGCTTTTTTATATCCGGATATTCAATCAGGAATTTACGCTCAATCTCATACGGTTCAGGTTCACCCAAAAACGATGAAATTTCAGAAATTAAATGACGCATTTTATTTTCAAAATCCTTTGAATTATCAATAATTCTGAAGTGCGGATGTCCTGTCCACGCCGCTATCAGTTTATCATCAATTGCTGCCGCTTCTTGCACCGTTTCGGTTCTGGCGCTGTTATTGGCGGTTGTATAAAAGCTCTCTGCACCCTTTGCGGCTGTTACCAGATGGAATACCGCATCATAACTGTCACGCAATTCAACCTCATTTGCACCAATGCAATTCAATGTTGCATCAAAATCTTCAGCACTCATATAGGCTTTGTTATCAAGCGCTCCGCGGTCACAAACAATCAGAATCTTTTCAGCATCCATGGTTTTAGCCGCACGTTCAAAAACACGTTCTTTTTCAATTTGAAGAATCATCTGACATGTCTGATATTCAGCATTTGTTGAACACGTCCATGGTGCAACACCGCCTGAAATTAGTTCAGTTGCTGTTTCCGGAACAAAAAGCACCTTATATCCCAGTTCGGTAAATGTATTTTCAATCCAACTCATTCCGGTGGTTTTTCCTGCACATGGCCCTCCGGTAATTACTATTTTGTTTATGTTCATTTTCTTTATCTCCTTAATTTGATTCAGATGAAGCATAGATTTCTAAAGCAATCTATCGATATTCTGAAAAAAACTATATTCCGAAATGAACGATAAATTGCTTCTGCTCTTTGGCTTTTTTCAGCAAGTCACTCAGAGCGGAAAGTTCGGTATATTCTTGCGTAATTTTTAAAAAACCGTCCATAGAATTCGGAGGAATGAGTGTAATTCCGTAATAGGCAAGCCCTTTTGCAGGACGATTAACGCTGTGCCAATAGGTATCAATATCCGCTGTTTTTTCGCTGACTGCTTCAATTATTTCATCATCAAAAGCAAGACAGTCATATTTTTGCGGCTCATATTCATCATAAACCACACCGGGCTGCACAGGTTGCTTTATCATTGCGAATTCATGCTTCGGCATTTTGTTTTTCCTCTTGGTATTATTTATTAACATTAACTTTTATCAGCAAGGCAGCTTGCTTGTTTCAGCGGGCGTATAATTATCAACTGTTTCACCGACAGCTCTGAGCAGAGACAGCGGATTACTTGACGGAATGTCGCAGGTATAGTGCCAGTACATCACACCGCCGAAGCCTTTATCAAGAGCATACTGTGTTTTTTCGGCAATATCCGCCGGACGGTTAAACCAGAAGGTCTTATCAAGCTGACTGTCATAATAATAGCCGTTTTCGTCAAGTTTATCATAATAACCTTCATAACTGTACCAATAAGTGTCATGGTCAGTCGGTCTTGCATAAAACGGCAAGCCGAAGTCAAACTTTTCTTCGGGAACACCGGAAAGCTTCAGCTTTTTTGAAAGCTCCTCGGCTTTTGCGGGTGTTGAGTGTCTGCCCTGTTCGTCATAGATGTCATAAAGCATCACTTCAAATCTGTCAACCGCCATAAATGAGCCTAAGGACAGCTTCAGATCCCATTCCGTAACGGCAAGACCGAGGATTTTATCACCGAGCTTGCTGTCAAGACGGACAAGGAACTGATTGAACGGCGTCCAGTTGATATAATTGAGCGGATATTCATAATCGAAGAAGATACCGTCAAAATCATATTCATTGACAAGGTTTACAATGTTATCTTCAAGCACGCCGCTCTTAAACGCAAGCGTGTGCTGTTTGCCCTGGTCGTTGAGGTCTTTTGTAACATCACCGTGACTTTCGAGCGGTCCGGGTCCGAGAAGATTGATATGAATCTGAACATTTCTTTCCCCAATCACATTACGAAGATTATTCAGCGCTACACTGAGAACCTCTTCATCAACATTAACGTTACCTTTTGCGTCAAAGGTTGCACAGCCGAAAAGAATAACATCGGTAATAATATCAAAGTCTTCGGTATAAAGGCGATCTTTATCCTGCACATACCTTGCGACTACATAGGAAGTCACTCTGAAATTTTCATCTTTTTTGCAGTTGTCATTTTTGGTAATTGTCGTAAAAAAAAGGCTGATGAACGCAAGAAATGTTGCTACTGCTCTTTGAATAGTTGCCATGTTTTATTCTCCTTTGATATTTAATTCGGTAATATAAATACTGGATAATAACTAATTAAAAATTATTTTTACGAACGATTTTTATTGACGGCTTTGCCCGTCAATCAGGAAACCCCCGGCGAGGGTTTCCTACGGTTAAACAGTCCACCGGACTGTTTAGCCTACCTTCCTGCGCTATTTGAAGCAGTAGAATTTCGCCGTCTGCGGACGGCGCCAATGGGCTTTGCCCCTTGACCCCACGAGCTTTTTTGAAAAAAAGCTCGGCAAAAAACTTTACTCCTTTTTGCACTCAGTTTCCGCCGCGGCGAAAATGTAAAGACTGCTGCTTTTTACCCAGCATAAAATCAGAGGATATTGTCCGCTGTTTTATAGCCTTTGACAAATTCTTTATAAAATGCAACCGCCGCCGCAACGGCATCAAGGTCTATGTTTTCATTTTCCGCATGAACAGAAGCAAGCTGCTCTTTTGAAAGTCTGATCGGAGCAAATCTCAGAACGCACGGGCAAACATCGGTGAGCGTTCTTGCGTCCGTACCTGCCGGAAGAATGAACGGTGAAGCCGGATATTGCGGAAATACCTTGGCAATACACTGCTTTGTGTATTCAAACTGCGGCTTTGTCATGTCTGCCGGAGCATGATATTCGTTGCCGT
>JBJFHW010000098.1:0-4232 GCA_051893965.1 Acutalibacteraceae bacterium | reverse complement strand
AAAAGTCAATGCCGATTACACAGAGGCTGTTGATGCAATCAAAGAGCAGATTCATGCTCTCGGCGGCTGTTCTTTATTAGACGAAAGACTTCCCAAAATCGCAGACAGCATCAGTCTGCAAAATGGACAAACCGTATTAAAGGGCAGCGGCTTCGGGTATCTTAACGGCAGACTCGGCGGTAAAGTGCCCGAACAGCTTGATTTTTCCGAAAATGATGATGTAAAAGGATGGCTTGCTCTTGCAGACGGAAAAGAACCGGAAACAGCGTTAACCTTTACATACGGCGAACGAATGAAAAACTTACTTGTGAAAAATCAAAATATTTGCAATTGGAACATTCCGTATCAGCTTTCTTTGCTTGCTTACGATTGCCGGGACTTTGGAAAAGCAAAAGAATGGTGCGAAAAAAGTCTGATACTTGACAGTAACGTAAAGAATCATCATCTTTATGCACATATCCTGTATCAGCTTGAAGATCCGAACTGCGTTTATTTTGCCAAAAAGTGTCTGCGTCTTCAAAATAACAATTACGCTCTTGCCGAAAGTATTTTGTCACTTCTGATAAAACAAGGCGCCTTTTCTGTTCTGACAGATGAATTTGAAAATCTTGATGCCCGGCTGCAAAGCAACCCAAGGCTTTTGATGTATTGCTCCATGGCATATCTGAAAAGCGGCAATGCAAAAAGAGCCGAAGAAATTCTCACAAAAGACGGCGGTCTTCAAATTCTCGATTTCCGTGAGGGTGATAAGTTCTTAGATAAGCTTTACCGGGGAATCAGAAAAGCGCTTTACGGAGAAAACGACAGTGAAATCACAGTGCCCGAGCAGTTTGACTTTATTGTTTCTGGCCTTGGAGGATGATTATGCACTTGCTCAGATATAAAAAGCCGGCAAAAAGATGGCGGGAGGCCTTGCCGCTCGGCAACGGTCACACGGGTATTATGATTTACGGCTCACTGAAAAAAGAGCGGCTGTGCTTTAATGACGGCACGCTCTGGTCGGGTTATCCGAAAGACTATAACAGCAAAGAGAGCCTTGAGAATCTGGAGAAGGTACGAAAGCTGATTTTTGAGGAAAAAAACAGCGAGGCGGACGCTCTTTGCGAAGAAAAACTGACGGGATTTTACAGTGAGGCGTTTATGCCGCTCGGCGAGATTTCTCTTGCGTTCAGCGGCTTAAACCAGGCTGAATATTCAAGGTGTCTTGACCTTTCAAAAGGAATCCATACAGTCAAAACACGAGGCTGCGCTGCCGAAGCATTTTCCTCTTATCTCGATAAGATTTCCGTTTATCGGGTAAAATCAGAAAAGCCTTTTTCCGTTACGGTCAAGGCGAAAAGTAAGCTGAAACATGAAACCTGCACGGACAGCAACAGCCTTTTTCTTCTCGGCAATGCTCCCGATTATGCCGCGCCGAACTACCTCAGAACTGAATTATATCCGATTCGCTATAACGAGAAAAATGGCATGGCGTTCTGCCTGCAGACGCAGGTGCAGACAGACGGTACGATACAGCGCGGCAAAAGCTCTGTCAAAGTAAAGAACGCTACCGAACTGACACTTTATTTTGTGACGGCAACGGGCTTTAACGGCTTTGACAGAATGCCTGAAACAAGCAGAAAAGCCGCGCAGCAAAAGTGCAGAAAGGCATTGAACGCCGTCAACAAGGATTTTGAAACGCTGAAAGCACGGCATATTGAAGACTATTCCGCTTTATTCAATGCCCAAAGTATATCTTTTGACTGCGACAACAATATGACTGCCGATGATCTTTTGCAATCCGTCAAAAACGGCGGTGACGAAAAAGCACTTTGTGAACTGCTATATAATTACGGCAAGTATATGATCATCTCGGGCAGCCGGAAAGGCGGTCAGCCGCTGAATCTTCAGGGAATCTGGAACAATTCCGTCCGACCACCGTGGAGCTGTAACTACACGGTCAATATCAACACCGAAATGAACTATTGGTGCGCTTCGCGTTCGGGGTTGTCCGACTGCCTGGATCCGCTGATTCAGATGGCATACGAAACAATGCAAAACGGCAGAAAGACCGCTGAAATCAATTACGGCTGTAAGGGTTTCGCCTGCAATCATAATGTCGACTTATGGCGCAAAACGCCGCCTGTAAAAGGCGACGCCAACTATATGTTTGCTCCGCTCTGCGGCGTCTGGCTCTCAAATGAAATTTACACCCATTATCAAAACGGCTTCCTCAAAGAATATGAGGATAAAATCAGAGAGATTGTGACCGAGTCTGCACGGTTTGCCTGCGATTTCCTTGTTCTGCATGAGGGAAAGTATGTCGTTTGTCCGTCGCCGTCTCCCGAAAATGTCTTTTCTCATAACGGCGCAAACTGCAAGCTTGATTACGCTTCGGCGTTTGATATGGGATTACTCCGACAAGCCTTTCGGAATGCACTTGAGATTTCCGCAGACGAAGAACTGAAAGCGGAAATTAAAGAAAAAACGCCGCTTCTTTATCCCTTCAAAGAGGGAGCGAACGGCATCTGTGAATGGCATAAGGATTTTGAAACGCCCGAAAAAGGTCACCGACATTTTTCGCCGCTTTATGCGTTTTATCCGGGAAACATCATCGGCTTTTATGCAAACGCAGAGCAGACGGAATGGATCAGAAAGCTGTTCAATTACCGAACCGACAACTCTACTCAGTATATCGGCTGGTCGGCGGCTTGGGCAATCTGCCTTGCGGCAAGACTGCGGGAGAGCGAAACCGCTCAGAAGGTTATCCGCAGTATGCTGACGCACTCCGTATTCAGAAATCTTTTCTGCGTTCACCCGCCGTTCTATTTTCAGATTGACGGTAATATGGGCTTTGTGGCAGGAATTAACGAAATGCTGATTATTGAAGAAAGCGGCGTGATTGAACTGATTCCGGCACTGCCCGAAAGTTTCGGCGCTTCGGGTGAAGTCAAAAATATGATTGTCAACGGCGCAAAAATCAGTTTTAAATGGAAAAACGGCTTAGTCACCGAAATTCATAGCGACAAGCCTATTACAATTATGAATAAACATCTGAATCAATCAGTAACAACCGATAAAAATGTTTCTGTTCAGGAGGATAGCTGATATGAAAAAAAGAACGAAAGTATTTTTAAGCATTTTGCTTGTGCTTGCAATCATAGGAGGTACAGCAACATTGACTGTCACTTTTTACGGCAAAAAATATATCAGATCAGAGGATACGGCATTCTCGGTCTTGCAGATAACCGATGTACATATTCTCAATAACGAGAAAAAAGACGCAAAAGCATTTAAAACCATAAGCGCTATGATTGAAACAACAAATCCGGATATGATTGTTGTAACAGGCGATATAACTAGTGAAAAGGAAAATTATACGGCTTTCAAAACCTTTTGCACCTTTATGGAAGAATTCAAAATTCCATGGGCGTTTACCTATGGTAATCACGAAGGACTTGATATCCGGTATGAGCTGGACGAGGTTTTAGACCCCGAAAAAATTGCCGACAAGCAGACATTGAATGATTACCTTGAATCACTCGAATACTGCATTTATGAGCGTGGCAACGAAAACACGGACGGTATGGGCAACTATTACTATACAGTCCGTGATAATAACAATAACGCCTTGATGTCATTGATTTTTATGGATTCAAACAGTTATGATGAAGAAAACAACGGATACGACCACTTTCACGATAATCAAATTCAGTGGTATGAAAACACCATAAAGCAAATTGCAAAGGAGGAAAACGGCGACGAAACAAAGGTTGTTCCCTCACTTGCCTTTTTTCACATTCCTATGCAGGAATATATGACCGCATATGATGAAGCCAAAGGTACGGATAATTTACTTTATGGATTCCGTTTTCCAGATGAGGACGGTACGCCTGCCGCTGATGATTATATGTTTGAGACAATGATTGAGCTTGGCTCAACAAAGGGCTGCTTTGTCGGGCACGACCATATGAATAACTATTCCGTAAATTACAAAGGTATAAGGCTTACATATGGTCTTTCCTGCGATCATAACATTTATGTTGTGCCTTTTAGAGGTGGTACACTTATCAATATTAAAAATGACGGCTCGTTCACTACGCAATCATTGATCCGTCATAGAGGACAAAATTCTATTACCGTTTGCAAAGAAAAGTAAACTATATTTGACTTATAAATATGCTTAGAGTGCAGGCTGATACAAGCTGGAAATGTCAATATCACATAGTGTTTGCGCCAAAGTATAGAAGGAA
>JBJFHW010000097.1:0-4268 GCA_051893965.1 Acutalibacteraceae bacterium | reverse complement strand
TACTTTGACTTTATTTTTTTCAAAAAATGGGTCACATCTATTTACAACGCAGAAAAGGTATTTTGAATAAGCATTTCAAAGTATTGCCAAAAACTTCAAAATATGGTATTATGATAGAACCAACTTAAAGGAATAGTTATATGAGAAAATCTTTCAAGCTGATATTCACTTCTTTGCTCATCGCTGTTTTTTCGGTGTGTACTTTTATCTGTGCCTCGGCAAAGGACATAAGCGCCGCACAAAAGCTTTTTGATAACCGCGGCGGCATCATGTCAATCGCTTACAGGGGAGACACGGTCTCTTATCCGAAAAACTCCCTTGAGGGAATTTTGTCTGCGGCAAAAAAAGGGGCGGATATGATAAGCGTCAGCGTCGGAAAAACCTCGGATTCGGTTCTGGTTCTTTGCGAAAACGAAGAGCTGAACGCCGTTTGTGATACGGACAAAACAAGCGTTTCATCTGTGACTTTTGATGAGTTTTCAAAGCTGAAGCTGAAAAATAACGACGGCAGCATATCGGAATATAAAACGGTTTCGCTTGAAAAAGCGGCAAAACGAATCGGTGAAAACACGGTTTTAATTCTTGACAACGCCTGGGAATATTATGACGATGTTCTTTCTCTTTGCCAAAGCGAAAACCTTTTCGGAAAAATGGCAATCAGAACCGATGTCAGCTCAAAGCAAATCAAATCCGTTGCCGAAAAAAATGCGCAGCTTCTTCCGGTAATCGGAATTTACAGCGCAAACATTGTTTTTAACGCGCAGTCCCACCTGAAACGACTCAGTCAGGCAGGTATGCCGGCAGTACAGTATCAGAGCAAAAACTATTTTAATGTTGTATACGGTAATTTCACTGCCAAAAATTATTCAAAAGGGGAAAATGCAAGAGCCATTGCCCCGATGTATGATCCCGATTTAAGCGGTCAGAGACCCGACAATGTTTCCGGCTGGGACGAAATGATCGGTCTCGGCTTTTCCGTGATTGAAACGAACAATATCGAGGGACTTTGTGCCTATATAAAACAGTGTGATGAAACAAGAGAAAATCTGAACGCATTGTTTGAAAAAGCAAATGCCGTTGATGCTTCCTCTTTCAGTCAGACAAGCGTCAAGAATCTTGAAAATGCAAAAAAGGCGGCAAAGGTCTGCCTTGAAAATAAAAATACTGCTTTGGGAAAGCTTGAAAGCGCCTGTTCCGATCTGTCGCTTTCCATGAACAATCTCAAAGCATCGCACCAGAATGACACCCAGAAGGGCAGTCTTAACATAACAGCCGGTAAAATTGCCGCCGCCGTCATTTTCGGCGCACTGCTTCTTGCCGGTGAGGTTTATGTTTTTAAAATGAGGAAAAAGGAAAAATAAGAAAACATTATCAGGAGGAATTTTTATGTCAGTCAAAGAAAAAGTCACAATTGAACGCGCAAAGACCGCTGAATCGGTCGGCGTTTCGTCAAAAGAGGTGCAGGCATTCATTGATGAATGTATGGAAAAAGGCAAAGAGCTTCATTCCGTTGCCGTAATCCGTCACGGCAAAGTTGCCTGCGAAGCTTACCGCTATCCTTTCGGACCGGATCACAAACACATGATGTATTCCGTCAGCAAGAGCTTCACTTCAACGGCCATCGGCTTTGCCATCGATGAGGGATATTTTGCTCTTGACACAAAGTTTGTTGATATTTTCCCGGAAGCAAGAGGAGAAAAGGTTGACGAATATCTTGAAAAAATGACCATTGAAGATTTGCTTACAATGAGAAGCGGACTTTCCGTAACGCCGTTTATGGATAAAACCAAAGACAACTGGTTCCATGATATTCTTGCAAGCAAGTGGGTTTCCGAGCCGGGAACAACATTCCTTTATATCAGTGAAAATATGTATCTTCTTTGCTGTGCAATCCACAAGAAAACCGGCATGAGCGTGATGGATTATCTGAAACCGAGACTTTTTGAGCCGCTCGGAATTGAAAACGCTTTTTGGGAAACCGACCCGAGAGGAATTGAAGCAGGCGGCTGGGGAATGATGTTAAGCCCGGAAGACCTTGCAAAATTCACACTTTGCTATCAGCAAATGGGAAAATTCGGCGGCAAGCAGGTTGTACCCGAATGGTGGGTTGAAACCGCAACAAAATATCATTCGGACAGCAGCGTTGCAAACACAGAGCTTGATTCAACCGCCGGCTACGGCTATTGCTTCTGGAGAAACGGCGGCTATAAGAACTCATACCGTGCAGACGGAATGTTCTCTCAGTTCGGAATTGTTTTTGAAGACCTTGATGCCTGCCTTGTTGTAACAGGCGGCGAAATCTGGGAGCAGGGCATGAGAGACGTCATCTGGAACCATTTCCCGAAAGCATTTATTGATGACGATGACAAAGCCCAGACAACCGTTCTTTCTGTTCCCGATTATCCCGCGCTTCCGGCAAGACCGCGTTCGTTTACCGAAAAGCGCCTTTCCTGCAAAACAATCCGCTTCAACAAGCCGTTGCTTCTGAATGCGGTCGGCTATCCTGTCAGTGTTTTGCCGCTGACTGCGGTATTTATGGAAAGAGACAAAGCCGGAAATATCAGCAACGTTTCGTTCAACTTCCTCAAAGATGAACTGATTTTCACCTGGAGCGAGGGCGATGAGGTCAACTCCATTCGTGTCGGTATGGACGGTGAATACCGTTGGGACGAAATTGTTCTCGGTCAGATTCCTTATCACACCTGCTCGGTTGGTGTGTGGAACAGCGAAAATGAGCTTGAACTTCATATCCGCCCGATTGAAGCGGTTGCCGAAAGAATTCTCGTTTTCAAATTCAGCGAAAACAACGTAACGATGACTCCGGCGTCACGTCCGACGGTTGCCGTTATGGCAGACACGCTTCAGGACAGTGTCAAGAGCGTAATCAAACAGCCTGTTCTTCAGAATGCGGTAAGTTCGGCTCTTCCTTATCTTGTTCCCGTTATTGACATGAAGCACTTCGGAAAAATAAAATAAGGAGAAAGCAGAATGATTTTTAAAATACTTTTCGCACTTGTTGTGATTCTTGAATTTGTTTTTGTTCCGTTGTTTCTCAAATATTCATGGCCGGATAAATGCGCCAAATCGCTTGCGATGAAAATGGTTTCTTCAACGCTTTTTGTTGCCGCAGGACTTCTTGCAATCAGAATCAGCGGCAACCATTCGGAATATGCAAAGCTGATTATGTGGGGCCTTGCTTTCGGTTGGCTCGGAGATTTGTTCCTGCATCTTCTGACCGACAAAATCTGGGTGTTCGGCATCGGATTGTTTTCTTTCCTTGCAGGTCACATTTTCTATATTATTGCTTTTCAGAAAGCGATCTATATCACATATCCGGACGCATCTGTGTTCAAGTGGTATGAGATTGTTGCCGTTATTGTTCTTGTCGGTCTGATTGTGCTTTATGCAGTGCTCAAAAAGGTCAACATCAAAACGATTATGGCAGTTCCCGTTGTGATGTATGCGGTGACAATCAGCTATATGCTTGTCAAGGCGTTTCGATTCTGCATCGGCGAATGGGCATACGGCTTGAACGAGCACATGGCAGCGCTGTTCTTAACGGTTGCGCTTGGTGCAGTTTTGTTTGTGCTTTCAGACGGAAGCCTCGGACTGTTGCTTTTTGCCGGACAGAAAAAGAACAGACCGCTTAAAATTTTCAACATTGCAACCTATTATGCAGCGCAGGTTCTTCTTGCGGCAAGCATTTTCATTGTTGAAACGCCCGTTCTTTACGGAACATAAAAGAAGGGAATCGTGCAGAATAAAATCAGCCGAACCGGCGAAAAATATTTTTGTCAAAAAGTTGAAAAAACACTTGACATTCGCCGGTTGGCTGAGTATAATAACATACGTCCTTGAGACAAAAACATATAGCGGAATTGTGTAAGGGTAGCACCACAGCCTCTGAAACTGTTTGTCTAGGTTCGAATCCTGGTTCCGCTGCCAAAAAAAAGTCACACGAAAGTGTGACTTTTATTTTTGTTCTCTTCACTTTTCATTCTTATCTTTTCTCTTCTCTTGAAGCCTTTCCGGATAAGAGAGAAGAAAGTTTGCACCGCTAAATCCGGTTAAAAAAGTGTTTTGCTTTAGGAAAACTAAAAATCCCGTTCGCATCAGCAGACGGGTTTTTGATTTTTACGTTAACTTGTCTTTAATCATTAATAACAACCGGTTTTCTGCCGCTTATACCGGCTCTTGCATCTGCTTCTTCTTTTTTAAACTGTTCTTTTGTTCTTAACTCCCAGAAATAATCGTAATCTGCTCCGATT
>JBJFHW010000096.1:0-4272 GCA_051893965.1 Acutalibacteraceae bacterium | reverse complement strand
AAATTCTTCGGGGGTTAATTCTATTTGCTGTGACGAGGGGTTATTTGGGGGTTACGTATATTTTTCGTATTCGGTTATAATATTTTCATAATCCGGTTGATATATCACAACAATAATAGAACTATATAAAATTAACATATAACAAATTTTAAATACGGTGATAAAATTATAATGACGGTTTTCGGCTAAATATGAAAGAATTCAATACATTTTTCAATCCGAAAGCTGACAGAATTTAAGCTTGAATCTACGAGGTCAACTGCTTGGTAAAATCTTTAAGCGCTTTGTATATTGATGCCTTTGACTCAAAAGATATTAAGGAATTTTGCATATTTGTTTTTTGAATTTTAAAGGTATATACAAATTATTGTGTTATGTTTAAAACTGCTAATGACAATCCGGCAGCTAACTATCAAAGAGCTAAAAAAATGAAAGAAGGTAAATAAATGTTTGAGATTCTGAAAAAGAAGGAACTCAATCCGACTGTAACATTAATGGAAATTTCGGCACCGCTTGTTGCAAAAAAAGCACAGCCCGGTCAGTTTGTGATTTTGCGTACGGACGAAGACGGTGAACGTGTTCCGCTGACAGTTGCAGATTATGACAGGGAAAAAGGAACGGTCACCATCATTTTCCAGATTGTAGGCTCCACAACCGAAAAGCTGAATCATCTCGGTGTCGGTGACTGCCTGCACGATTTTGTCGGACCGCTCGGAAAACCGACCGAGACAGACGGTATGAAAAAAGTTGCCGTTGTCGGCGGAGGTGTCGGCTGTGCAATTGCTTATCCCGTTGCGAAAAAGCTTCATGAGCAGGGCTGTGAGGTTGACAGCATTGCCGGCTTCAGAAATAAAGACCTTGTGATTCTTGAAGATGAATTCAAAGCCGTTTCGGATAAATTTTTCCTTACAACCGATGACGGTTCAGCAGGCGAAAAAAATGTTGTTACCGAGCCGCTCAGACGCCTTCTTGAAAACGCCGATGATTATGACGCGGTTTTCGCGATCGGACCGCTTATCATGATGAAATTTGTCTGCAAGCTGACAAAAGAATTCAATGTGAAAACCATCGTTTCCATGAATCCGATTATGATTGACGGAACGGGCATGTGCGGCGGCTGTCGTCTGACAGTCGGCGGAAAAACTGTTTTCGCCTGCGTTGACGGTCCGGATTTTGACGGTCATCAGGTTGATTTTGATGAAGCCATGGCGAGAGGTACCACATATAAACCTTTTGAAAGAAGAGTGTATGAAGACACATGTAATCTTTTCAAAAAGGAGGTACAATGAAAATGGCTAATATGTCTTTGAATAAAAATCCCATGCCCGCACAGGATCCCGAAGTAAGAAGCAAAAACTTTAAAGAGGTTGCTTTGGGCTACACAAAAGAACAGGCAATGGACGAGGCGGAACGCTGCTTGAACTGCAAAACAAAGCCGTGCGTCGGCGGCTGCCCTGTTAAGATTTATATACCTGATTTTATCGAACAGGTTGCAGAAGGTAATTTTGAAGAGGCTTATAATATCATTTCTCAGGCATCCAGCCTGCCTGCTGTTTGCGGAAGAGTTTGTCCGCAGGAAACCCAGTGCGAAAGCAAGTGCATAAGGGGCAAAAAAGGTGAGCCGGTTGCAATCGGACGCCTTGAAAGATTTGTTGCCGATTGGCATAACGCGCATGCTGATGAGAATCCAAAAGGTCAGAACGATGATGAAATTTCGGCTAAGATTGAGTCAAACGGTCATAAGGTTGCCGTTATCGGTTCGGGCCCGTCCGGACTTGCTTGTGCGGGCGATCTTGCCAAGATGGGATACGAGGTAACCATTTTTGAAGCGCTTCACCTTGCAGGCGGTGTTCTGGTTTACGGTATTCCCGAATTCAGACTTCCGAAATCGATTGTTCAAAGAGAAATCGACGGACTGAAAGCGCTCGGTGTTAAAATTCAGACCAATTTTGTTGTCGGAAAAACGCTTTCCATTGATGAACTGATGCAGGAATACGGCTTCGAGGCGGTGTTTATCGGTTCGGGTGCAGGACTTCCCAAGTTTATGAATATACCCGGTGAAAACCTCAAGGGTGTTTATTCCGCAAACGAGTTTCTGACAAGAATCAACCTGATGAAAGCATACAGAGACGGCAGCGACACACCGGTTTTCCACGGTCAGCATGTTGTTGTTGTCGGTGGCGGTAATGTTGCCATGGATGCCGCAAGATGTGCAAGAAGACTCGGCGGTACGGTTACGATTGTTTACCGCAGAACGGAAAACGAGCTTCCTGCCCGTAAAGAAGAAGTTGAACATGCCAAGGAAGAGGGAATTATGTTCAAGTTCCTTTCTTCGCCGATTGCAATCAAAAGCAATGAAGAAGGCTGGGTCGGCTCGGTGGAATGTCAGGCAATGAAGCTCAGTGAGCCTGATGCTTCAGGCAGAGCACGTCCGATTCCGATTGACGGAGAAACCTTTGAAATTGAAGCGGACTGTGTTATTATGGCACTCGGCACATCACCGAATCCGCTTATCAAGAATACGACCAAAGGACTTGAAACCCAGAGCTGGGGCGGAATTATTGCAGACGAAACCGGCGCAACCTCACGTGAGGGTGTTTATGCCGGAGGAGACGCCGTAACAGGTGCAGCTACCGTTATTCTTGCAATGGGTGCAGGCAAAAATGCCGCCGCCGCAATTGATGAATATATCAAAGGAAAGAACAAGGCAGAATAACTTGTCCAATCAGGTTCTGACCGTTCAGCTATGTAAAGTCAGGACAGAAGAAATTTTGATGATAAAAACCGCTGATATTCGGCTGAAATGCCGTTTTTCAGCGGTTTTTTGAAAAATCTGCCGAATGGTATTGACAGATAAGTTGAAAAAGCGTAATATGAAACTTAATTTGAATATGCCGTGTGAAGCAAGCAGGAGATTAGGCCGAAAGGTCTTTCCAAAGGGGTAACGCTCTCAGGTTTCGCAAGAAGAGACTGCTTGTGGATGGCTTATCTGGAGAAGTCCGCCATGCGCGGATGCCGAAGGTGCAAGGCTCAGAATCTGGGCTTAATCTCTCAGGCAAAAGGACAGATAGAAAACCGATTGCGGACGTCTGAGCCGCAGTTTGTCCTGCTTGAGTGTCACTTTTTGGTGAGACTCAATTTTTTTACTTTAAGCATTTCCACATTTCTGCCGCAGTATCGGCGAAAATGCGTTGCTTAAAAGAGCCTATCATGTCCTACTTCCGTCTGATTAAGCGGCATAAAATGAAATCTGATACGGGGGTATCTAAAATGACAGGATTTTTTGAAAAAATCACACAAATCAATGCTGCAATTTACGGATTCGTTTGGGTCAAAGTGGGACTCTGGCTTCTGCTTATTGCCGGCGTTCTGATGACCTGCATGACGGGTTTTTTTCAGGTTTCCCATTTCGGACATTGGGTAAAAAATACAATCGGCAGCCTTTTTAAACGCGACGTTATCGGCCATTCAAAAGATAAAGCTTCCATTTCGCCGTTTCAGGCTCTTTGCACCGCTCTTGCGGCTACAATCGGAACCGGCAACATCGCCGGTGTTGCGACGGCCATTGTCATCGGCGGCCCGGGCGCGGTTTTCTGGATGTGGATTGCGGCATTTTTCGGTATGATGACAAACTATTCGGAAAATGTGCTCGGAATTTATTATCGCCGAAAAAACAGCAACAACGAATGGTCGGGCGGCGCGATGTATTATCTGCGCGATGGTCTCGGAAACAAAAAGGGCTGCAAAAAGCTCGGTCAGGTTCTGGCTGTTCTGTTTTCGATTTTTACTATTTTTGCTTCATTCGGTATCGGCAACATGGGTCAGGTTAACAAAATTGTTGCCAATGTTGAATCCGCGTTTAAAATCAAAGCTTTGTCGGATATCACCCTTTACGGTGACATTTCGCTTTATGCTCTTGTGATAAGCCTTGTGATTATGCTTCTTGCCGGGCTGATTATTCTTGGCGGAATTCAGCGAATTGCAGCGGTCGCGGAAAAAATTGTCCCGTTCATGGTTGTTCTTTTCACGGTCGGCAGTGTTGTTGTTGTATTGGTAAATCATTCGCAGATTCTGCCTGCATTCAAAGCGATTTTTGTAACGGCTTTCAAGCCCATTGCGGCGGCAGGCGGCACCATCGGCTATCTGATCAGTGTTGTTGTAACGCAAGGCTTTAAGCGCGGCGTTTTCTCAAACGAAGCAGGTCTTGGTTCATCGGTTATGGTTCATTCAAACTCCAACGTTAAAGAACCCGTTCAGCAGGGTATGTGGGGC
>JBJFHW010000095.1:0-4278 GCA_051893965.1 Acutalibacteraceae bacterium | reverse complement strand
ACCATTCTTGTATTAATCGGAACAGGATATTCACTGACGCCCAAAATTGAAATGGTTCCCTCCGGGTTAATATAATCAATAATCTGATTGATTGCCGCCTGAGAACCGTTACCGCCCACACATTCAAAAGCGTGGTCAACAGTTAAGCCATCCGGAATTTCACTGACCAGAAATGTTTTATCGGCAAAAGTGAAATCGGCAAGCTTTTTCGGAATAACGCCGAAAATATAAAGCTGTGTTTCGGGGAAAAACTTCTTGATGAAGATGCTTGTCATATAGCTTAAGTTTCCGTCTCCCCAAACGCCGATGATATTCCTGCGGCTGTGAGCAAACCTGTCAAAGCGGGAAATTGCATGAACGCTGACCGAAACAAGTTCGGTAAACGCAGCAACCTCGGGACTGATTTTATCGCTGATGCGAACAAGTCTGTCGGCAGGCATCTGAACATATTCCTGCATAAAACCGTCATATCCGCTTGCGCGGAACCTGCTTGAGCGAAGATAATTTTCAGCAATCACATCATCTTTCTGAGTCGGTGTATTCGGAATCATAACAACTCTGTCACCCGGCTGAAAGCTTCCGTCCGGCGCATAAACAACCTCACCCGTGGCTTCATGAATCAGAGCCATCGGCAGTTTTTGTGCAAGCACCTTCGCATCACGCGCGCCCTGAAAATATCTTTGGTCGGCATGACAGATTGAAAGATAAGTCGGTTTAACGATGATGTCACTGCTGAACAGATCAAGTTCACTGAAAGCAATTTCAATTTTTCCCGGCTGTGTGAGCCTGTAAACTGTGTTTAGCATGATGGTAACCTCTTATTTATCGTAATCGTCAAGAAGAACTTTCGCAACTCTCAAATCATACGGATAGGTAATTTTGATGTTATGAACCTCGCCGTCAACAAGATGAACCGCATGTCCTTTCATGCTGAAAATCTTGCAGGCATCAGTCAGAATGTTCTTTTCATCATCAGTCAGACCTTCGTAAAGTTCTTTGAGCATTTTTGCCTTGAACGCCTGGGGCGTCTGTCCCTGATAAAGCTTGCTGCGGTCGGGAATATCAGAGATAACCTCGCCGTTTTTGCTTTCCACAATGGTGTCCGTTGCCGGAACAACGGTGTCGGTTGCACCGTATTTCAAAGCGGCTTCAATGTTTTCGTCAATAATTCTTGCCGTAACAAACGGACGAACCGCATCATGCGTTACGATGATGGTTTCGTCATCAAGCCCGTCTGTTTCTTCGATATATCTGACTGCATTCATGATGGTTTCGTTTCTTGTGCTTCCGCCTTTGAGAACAAGCACTTTATCATTTTTGGGAAGATATTTCGCAAGCACTTCTTTTGTGTAATTTACCCACTGATTTGGGCAAAGTATAATTACCTTTTCAAATCTGCTGTTGATGAAAAACTTTTCAACAGTGTGAACGATAATCGGCTTGTCCTTAATCATAAGATATTGTTTGGGCTTGTCCATATTTCCCATTCTGCTTCCGATTCCTCCGGCAGCAATAACAGCATAAATCATTCCTCAATCCGTTCGACCGTAAACAATGTCAAAGCAATGAATCGGTCGTTCCTTTCTTTAAAAAATTAAAACCATGATTTCTGAAAATCCGGTATCATATAATTAATTGATGCTAAAATATCTTTAAATCGAAGTCTCTCTTATATTATTTCAAACCGCAGCCTTTCGTTATTCAACCCGCGGCAATTTTTTGAACAACATTTGCACAAGAGTAGTCTAATTTTACCATATTATACAAAGCTTGTCAAGTTTACAAAATTTTCGATTAATTATATTCTTAAAAAAACTTGTCAAATAGCCTTGATTTTTGGCATGCATTGTGTTAAACTAAATTACATGCTTGGCGGCCACCGATAAGTCGGCGGTTCCCTTTAAGATTCAGAGGTGAAAGTCGGCATGAAAAAAATCAATGTCATTTCTCACAGAGGCGCCAATAAATATGCACCTCAAAATACGCTTCCCGCTTTCAAGAAATCTGTTCAGATCGGTATTGACGGCTTTGAAACAGATGTGCATATAACAAAAGATAATCAGCTTATCCTTTGTCACAACTACACAATTGACGAAACCTCAAACGGAAAAGGCAAAATTTCCGACATGACCTTATCCGAACTTGAAAAATATGATTTCGGCGGATATTTCAGTCCGAAATTTAAAGGAACAAAAATTCCGACGGTTGACGAATTTCTTTCTTTTGTTGAAACAACGGATATAAAAATTCTCAACATCGAGCTGAAAAGTCCCGAGCAGAACGAAACCGCAATTGTCAGCGAAACCATTCGTCTTGTGAAAGAGCACGGACTTTTTGACAAGCTTATCATTTCCAGTTTTGACCCGAAACTGCTTATTGAAGCAAAAGAGATTGATCAAAGCTGCAAAACCGGTTTTCTTTACAGTCCCGACAAAAAATCAACCTATAAAAACAGGCTGATCAGCCGTCCGATCGAATTTGCAAAATCAATCGGTGTTGACGCTCTTCACCCAATCTATTTCTTTGTTGATGAAAAATATGTAACCAATGCCCACGAGGCCGGTCTGATGGTGAACCCATGGACGGTTGATTCGGTAAAATCAATTGAGAAAATGATCAGATGCGGCGTTGACGGAATCATCACAAACTTCCCCGATGTGACGGCAGGGCTTCTTGAAAAATATGACTATTAAAAAAGGCGCTGAAAAAGCGCTTTCCTATGAGGGTGTAGCTCAGTTGGTCAGAGCGCTTGCTTGACATGCAAGAGGTCGATGGTTCGAGCCCATTCATCCTCACCAAAAATCACCGGACTTCAAAAGAAGTCCGGTGATTTTTACTTCTTACTTTTTCACTATTCCCTCTTCACTTTTCTCTCACTTCAGGATATTATTCAATCAAAGCAACCGACTTTTCATGAGTTTTTTGTAAAAGTGCAATAAAAAATTCAGGGCTGTGAACAAGCATCATCAGGATGCCTGCTCACAGCCCCGTTTTTGGTGGAGACGGCGGCAATCGAAGCCGCGTCCGAAAATCTGTCCATATAACTTTCTTCGGGTGGAGTCATTCTTTTAAATTTCCCTTGCCGATACGCCGGATGACAGGCTTAAAGGTTCGGTAGACTCAAAAATCATGACGGCATACGAGACTGCTCTGCCGTTCACGTTCACTGCTGAATCGACGCCTTTAGTGAAGTCGCAGTATTCTTCACACAGACGGGCCGCTGTTAAGCAGCCTTTAAGACAGTATTATTATTGTCGTTTATTTTAAGGTGTGGAGTTTAAAGTGAGCCCACATCACTACCCGCTTATTATACTTCAAAATCCCCGTCGAAATCCTTTCGTCCCCATATATTATGAGAGTAAAGCGAATCGAAAGATTTTTAATAAAAATCAAGCTTTCATCAAAATTATATTCAGCGTTCTTAATTTTGTCAACAGAAAAATTATTCCTTTACACGCAAAGAACGCTCAATATCTCTTTTTGCATCACGCTTTGCCATTGCTTCGCGCTTATCATAGTTCTTTTTACCTTTGCAAAGCCCCACTTCAAGCTTTGCCCTGCCGTTGACAAAATATACCGACAGCGGAATCAGCGTCAGCCCCTGCAGTTTTGTTTTTCCGAAAAGGCTGTTGATTTCACGCTTATGCATCAAAAGCTTACGCACACGCAAAGGGTCACGGTTAAAAATATTTCCCTGTTCATAAGGACTGATATGCATACCGTTGACAAAAATTTCTCCGCCGTCAATGCTGCACCATGCGTCTTTCAGGTTAACCTTACCGGCTCTTATGGATTTGACCTCGGTGCCGAAAAGCTCAATACCTGCTTCATAGGTTTCAAGCACGAAATAATCATGATATGCTTTTTTGTTCTGCGCCGCTCTGGGCAAATCTTTGTTAACAGCCATAAAATCACCTTATTTCAGTGTGGAGTTTGGAATTGCGGTCGCGGGTTTACCTGTGTGTCAATAATAAACCGAGCGTCCGCGACAGATCGTTTTTTTGTGTTGGGAAAACGGTAGATTTTATTTTTAGTTTGCGGCGGTGGGTAAGTCGGTGCAAATTGGGAAAACTCTGCCACCGGCGCCCGTGCGGCGCAGCCGCACACTTTGCGCTACGGCAGCTGCGCAAAGAACAAAACCGCAGGTTTTGTCCGGGCACCGCCGAGGTTTTGTATGCACTCACTGACCGTAAGGCACAATAAAAATCAACCATTAACGGTAAAGCTAAGCTTACTCCCTCCGTCACGGCTAAAGCCGCGCCACCTCCCTCAAAGAGG
>JBJFHW010000094.1:0-4287 GCA_051893965.1 Acutalibacteraceae bacterium | reverse complement strand
CTTTGCTCTGGGACTGCCGTTTACAAGAATCACTTTCATGCTCATGTTTCCTCACTTTCTTGAATTGGGTTTTATTATATCACAATATTTCAATTTTTTTACGGTGATTTCACTTTTCTTTATAATATAATTTGCAGTGACAATAGCCTTCAAAATCCGGGTCGGCAATCTGCTCGCGAAATTCCTTGCAGATACATTTGGTGTCTTCGTTCTTTACAATTTTACACGGGCAATAGCCGCCTTTCTTTTTGAGGCTTTCTTTCAAAAATTCAACAACCTCTTTGTCTTCGTTGTATCTTACTTTGCTCATTGTGTTTTGCACTCCTTTTCAGTTAATTCCGTCGTAATAAAATAAACAGACTGCAATCATTAATTATTAAGCATCTACCAATTAAAATATCACCTGATTGCTCAATTGTCAATATTTTTCAGAAAGCGCGAACTGAAAAGAATATGGAAGATTTTTCAAAAAAATAATTGCTTTGAAACCGCTTGCCGCCGAAGTGAAAAGCTTTTAAAGAGTCAAACCAAAAAAAGGCAGATAAAACCAATCTCAGTTATGCCTGACATTACATACTTTCATGCCAAAAATACATATCAAAAAACATTGTCATCTTGTCGAAATAAGTATAAAATTTATAAGATATAATGTATTGCTGTGCCTAGGGAACCTCTGAATCAATCAAAGCTTCCTTCGTTTCGGCAATTATCATTGACGGACTGCTTGCATGAGGAGAATACGGTGGTTTTTGCAAAGGTACGTCTTATCAAAAGCAAAGGAGGGCCCCTTTAATTTGGGCAGAAAACTATGACTTACAGTTATTTTCCGGGTTGCACCTTGAAAACAAAGGCGAAAGATCTTGATTCTTATGCCAGAGCATCGGCCGAAGCGCTGGGCGTCACTCTTCGGGAAGTTGACGACTGGCAGTGCTGCGGTGCGGTTTATCCGCTTGCGTCAGACGAAATTGCAACAAAGCTTTCTTCTGTCAGAGCGCTTGAAAATGCCAAAGAAAAGAATCAGCCTCTGATTACCGTTTGCTCGGCTTGCCATCATGTTATCAAGCGTGTGAACCATGACATGCAGACCAAGGAAGACATCGCTTTGCGTGTTAACAATTATCTCGGCCTTGAAGAGCCGTATAAGGGTGAAACGCAGGTTATTCATTACCTTGAAATGCTTCGTGACAAAATCGGCTTTGATGAGCTGAAAAAGAAAGTTGTCAATCCTCTCACAGGCAGAAAAATTGCCGCTTATTACGGCTGCATGCTCCTTCGCCCCGGCAAGGAAATGCAGTTTGACGATCCCGAAAATCCCACCATTATGGAAGATTTCATTCGTGCAATCGGCGCAGAACCGGTTGTTTATGCGTTCAGAAACGAATGCTGCGGCGGCTATATGACAATGAACGACAAAGCACTTGCCTGCAAAATGGCAAACAAGGTTGTTTCATCGGCAAAAAGCAAGGGCGCACAGGAAATAATCACTGCCTGCCCGCTTTGCCTTTATAACCTGAAAGAAAACAGTGACGGCAGCTTGCCTGTCTATTATTTCACCGAGCTTCTTGCAGAAGCACTCGGCGTTAAATAAAGGGGTGTGAAATTATGCACAAAACAGGTAAAGAAATGAGCGAGGACATCATTGCTGTTTGCGGTGTCAATCCCAGACAGTGCATGAAATGCGGAAAATGCTCCGCAACTTGTCCGGCTTTTGAAGAAATGGATATTCATCCGCATCAGTTCGCATCAATGGTTGTTGAGGGAAGAATCGACGAGCTTCTTGCTTCAGAGTCCATCTGGAAATGCCTTTCATGCTTTGCTTGCGTTGAAAGATGCCCAAGAAGCGTTGAACCGGCAAAGCTGATTGAAGCGGTCAGAGTAACCGTTCTTCGTGAAAGAGGCGGAAGCTTCCTTTCACCGGACGAAATTCCCGCAAAGCTTGACAGTGAGCTTCCTCAGCAGGCTATCGCTGCAGCTTTCAGAAAATACAGAAAATAAGCTGACTGTTTCGGTCAAACAGTCATGTTCTCAGAAATAACCGAATCTTGAAATAAAGGAGTGTTCAAATTGCAGAGAATCGGAGTTTTTGTGTGTTGGTGCGGAAGCAACATTGCTGCAACCGTTGATGTTGACGCAGTTGTTGAAGCAGTCAAAAACGAACCCGGCGTTTGCTTTGCTCAGAACTATCAGTATATGTGTTCCGAAGCAGGTCAGGCACTGATTAAAAACGCCATTAAAGAGCATCATCTGACAGGCGTTGTTGTTTGTTCCTGCTCACCGAGAATGCACGAAGCAACTTTCAGAAAAACAGCCGAACAGGCGGGGCTCAACCCCTATATGGTTGAAATTGCAAACATCCGTGAGCATTGTTCATGGATTCACAAAGATAAACAGGAAGCAACCGAAAAGGCAATTATTCTTGCAAGAGCTGCCATCGCAAAGGTTAACCTCAACGCACCGCTTCAGCCGGGCGAAAGCGCAGTAACAAAGCGTGCGCTTATCATCGGCGGCGGCATTGCGGGACTTCAGTCCGCTCTTGACATTGCCGATGCAGGCTATCAGGTTGACATTGTTGAAAGATCGGCAACGATCGGTGGCAAAATGGCTCAGCTTGACAAGACTTTCCCCACGCTTGACTGCGCCGCCTGCATTCTTACACCGAAAATGGTTGAAGCTTCCCAGCACCCGAACATCACGCTTTATACCTACAGCGAGGTTGAAGAGGTTAAGGGTTTTGTCGGAAACTTTGACGTTAAAATCAAAAAGAAAGCCCGTTTTATTGACGAAAACAAATGCACGGGCTGTGCGGTATGCACAACAAAATGCCCCTCAAGAAAGGGCGGCAACGAATTTAACTGCAACCTTGACACAAGGGGAGCGGTTTATATTCCGTTTGCACAGGCTGTTCCGAACATTGCCTGCATTGACAGCACAAGATGTCTGCATTTTAAAACAGGCAAATGCGGAATCTGCCAGAAGGTTTGCTCTGCCGGAGCCATCAACTTTGACCAGAAAGACGAAATTATCGAAGAAAAATACGGTGCAATTGTTGTTGCAACCGGTTTCCAGATTTCGGATGTTACCAAATTTGATGAATTCCAGTATACAAAGCATCCCGATGTAATCACTTCTCTTGAGCTTGAAAGAATCATGAACGCAGCAGGTCCGACAAAGGGTACGCTTCTTCGTAT
Source organism: Acutalibacteraceae bacterium (assembly GCA_051893965.1). Taxonomy (GTDB): domain Bacteria; phylum Bacillota; class Clostridia; order Oscillospirales; family Acutalibacteraceae; genus UBA6857. The sequence goes on along the minus strand of JBJFHW010000094.1, from coordinate 1,099 downwards.
GTCGAACAAAGAGCACCCGAAAGACATTGTTTTTGTTCAGTGTGTCGGTTCAAGAGACAATACCTGCAGAGGTAAGACCTACTGTTCAAAAATCTGCTGTATGTATACAGCCAAGCACGCCATGCTTATCAGAGAAAAATATCCCGATGTCAACGTTCACGTTTTCTATATCGACGTCAGAACGCCGGGCAAAAACTTTGATGAGTTTTACAGACGCGCCGTTGAACAGTATAACGTTGACTATATCAAAGGTATGGTCGGCAAAGTCTGGGAAAACGAAGAGGGAAGACTCACCGTTCAGGGTGTTGACCTTCTTTCCAACAGAAGAATCATGCTTGATACCGATATGGTTGTTCTTGCTGCGGCAATTGAGCCCAGCAGTGGTGTAAGAGACATTGCAACCATGCTCACGGCAAGCATTGACACCAACAACTTCCTGACAGAAGCTCACCCGAAGCTTCGTCCCGTTGAAAGCCCCACGGCAGGCGTTTTCCTTTCCGGTGTATGTCAGGGCCCGAAAGATATTCCCGAAACCGTTTCACAGGCAGGTGCGGCCGCCGTTAAGGTTATCGGCCTGCTTGCAAAGGATAAGCTTGTCACAAGCCCGTGCACGGCTTCACCGAACGAGTTGATGTGCAACGGCTGTTCAACCTGCGAAAGAGTTTGTCCCTACGGTGCAATTGATTATGTTGAAAAAGAAGTCAACGACCACGGTAAGCGTGAAGTTCGCCGCCTTGCAAGAGTCAATTCGGCTCTTTGCCACGGCTGCGGTGCCTGCACGGTTGCATGTCCGTCCGGCGCTATGGACCTGAAGGGCTTCAGCAACAGACAAATTATGGCGGAGGTGGATGCTATATGCAAGTAAACGAAAACAACGAAGCAAAAAAGCAATTCAAGCCGCTCATCGTGGCATTTTGTTGCAACTGGTGCAGCTACGCAGGTGCAGACCTTGCCGGCACAAGCCGACTGACCTATCCTGCAGATGTAAAAATTATCCGTGTTCCGTGCTCATGCCGTGTTAACCCGATGTTCATTCTCAAAGCGTTTGAGAAAGGCGCAGACGGCGTTATCATGTGCGGCTGTCACCCCGGTGACTGCC
>JBJFHW010000093.1:0-4301 GCA_051893965.1 Acutalibacteraceae bacterium | reverse complement strand
TTTATTATAATCGGCTCTGTCCTGATTTTTGTAACACCCACTTTGACACAAAATTCAACGGCGAATTCAAAAACAAACGATGACATTCAAATTTTAGACACAAAAAATACATATATTCAAATCGGAAATTATCCGTCATTTATACGGAGTATAATAAAAATACAAAATTATGGAGGAAAAGACCATGAAGAATTTGAAAAAACTAAGCTGCTTATTATTAAGCATAATTATGATCATCACCGGCTGCGGCTATGTTGCTGCTTTTGCCGCGGAAAAACAGGATATTCCCATCGTTCTGGTTCAAGGACAGGGACACGCTCTTTATGATGCCGACGGAAACAAAATTTATCCTGATGACATCGAATTTTCTGACATTATTTCTAACAAGGAAATTATTGATCCGATTTTAAAGAATCTTGCTCTGGGAATGGCAACGGACAATTGGGATCCTTATTGTGACAGTCTTTATCAGGTTTTTGAAGATATTTATAAGCCGCTTGCACTCGACAAAAACGGTGAAGCTTCGGACGGTTCGCATGCAAATGTCAGAATCGACAATCCGTCAAAGAAAAAGAGCAATTACGGCATCTATGATTATACATTCTTGTATGACTGGAGACTCGACCCGGTTGCAAACAGCGAACTTCTTGCACAATATATCGATAATATCATTGCGGCAACCGGACACAAAAAGGTTGTTCTCATCGGACGCTGCGAAGGCTCATCCATTACCGCTTCCTATCTTGCCAATCACGGAAAAGAAAACAAAATTGACACCTGCATCATGTATATCCCGACCTGCACAGGTATGGATACCGTCGGTGCGCTTTTCTCAGGCAGAGTCAAGCTTGATCCGGAAAGCGTTGACAAATATGCGTCCTATCTTCTCAGCAACAATGATTTCTTCTCTGAGACTGACGGACTTTCCGAATTCCTTGCCACTTTGATTTCCGTTCTTAACCAGGTTTATGTTCTCGGTTTCGGCACCAATGTAGTTAAAGGTATTTATGACAAGGTTTATGAGAATCTTATTCCGAGAATTCTTTCCGTCAGCTTCGGAACCTATCCCGGTTACTGGAGCATGGTCAGCGATGAATATTATGAAGACGCAAAGAAACTGAACTTTGCCGGAAAAGAAGACGAATATGCCGGACTGATTGAAAAAATTGATAACTATCATTACAATGTTCAGGTTAAACTGGATGAAATTATGACCGATTTGCATAATGACGGTATGAAGGTTGCTGTGATTGCAAAATACGGCATGAATGTTTATCCGATTTTTGAAGACAGTGATAAACAGGGCGACGGAATGGTTGAACTTTCTCACATGTCTTTCGGCGCAACAACAACCAAGATCGGTGAAACCTTCAGCAAAGATTATATTGCCAAGGCAAACGAACAGGGCAAAGGTCAGTATATTTCACCGGACAAAACCGTTGACACTTCAACATGTATGTTCCCCGATAACACATGGATCATTAAAAATCTTGCACACAGAGATTTCCCGGACAGTGCCGATAAGTTTATGCTTAAAATTGCACAAAGCAAAGAGGAAGTTACTGTGACAACCTTTGAGGAATTTCCGCAGTTCCTTTATTATAATGAAGAGGACGGCTCGCTGATTCCGGCAACCGAGGATCAGACCGATCCGAGCAGCAACAGCGGCTGGACAAAAGATCCGTTCAAGCTTTTCATGAACTTCTTCAGAACTCTCTTCAAGCTTATCACAACTTTGCTGACACGCAAATAATTTGCTGAAAAGTATCCGGCATAAAACCGGCAAAGCAGTTTTCATTCAATTATCATATAAAGCTCAGTGCATATTTGCCACTGAGCTTTTATTTTTTCTTAAGGCAGTCTGTGAATCAGCGCAGCGCCTGAAAATCATCTTTCTTAAATTTTTCTTACAATCATCAAGAGACTATTGATTTATCCGAATTTTGATTATAAAATACATACACACAAAAACAAGGGCTCTTCAGTTTGTATGATAAAAATAAATAATTTTTAATCAGAAGTTAACAAATGTCAAAACGCACGAAAAGTAGGAATAAACGGAACATATTTTTGGCAGTTTTTGTGTGAAATTTTTTTGGTTTTTTGTTGAATTTTTGATATTGTTTTGCTATGATTATTTTATCAGAAAGAAACGAAAATGAGTTGAAAACAGGATATTTTTATGCTGTAGTTCATATAATAAATCAATAATAAAACGGCGGTGCAATCGTTTTACACTTTCCGTAAATTTCATAAATTAGAAAAATAAAGAAGGATCAACGTCAAAATGAAAAAGAGAAACAAACTTGTTGTGTATTTGTCAGCAACTGTAATCATTCTGGTTGCACTGATAACTGTTGTGATCACATCGGCAAAAAGCAACCTAACCGCGCCTCAGGAAATTTCTGCGCGAAATGAGCAAGACAGCATCGTTTTAAACTGGAAAAATGTTCGCGGCGCTTCCAATTATGAAATTTATAAGGAAGTTTCCGATCAGTGGCAGCTTTTGGAAACAACAAAAGAAGAAACCTATGCCGACAATTCGGTTAATGACGGAAAAACTTATAATTATAAAGTAAGAGCAAAATCAAGCATTGCCGAAGGTGAGTTTGCGCAGATTAAATTTCTTTATCTCAGTGAGCCTGTCATCAGCGATACCGAAAATACCACCGAAGGAATCAGAATTTCATGGAACAAGGCAAAAAAAGCGAAGATCTACACGGTTCTCAGAAAAGAAATTGTTTCTTCGCAGGAAAGTTCCGAATGGGCGCAGATTAAAGAACTGCCGGCAAGCAAAACTTCCTATACCGATTCTGACACAAAGAACGGTAAAACCTATTCTTATTGTATCAGACAGAGCAACGGAAAATATGAAAGCGGCTACGGAAATCATGCGCAGGAAGTCATATGCAGTGAAGCTGTGAAGAATCTTCAGGTTTCCAATTCTCCCAATGGAGTAACGCTGACATGGAAGAACTTCAGCGATGCAACCGGTTATTCCATTCTCAGAAAAGCCGACGGCGATGAGACATGGAACGAAATTGCAACAATTGATGCGAAAACAACCTATATTGACAAAACGGCTGTTTACGGAAAGAAAAATTCCTATAAAGTCTGTGCGCTGCTTTCCGACGGACAAAAGAGCGCGCTTTCTGCTGCGTCATCGCTTTACGGCATTGACCCGAACAAAAAGATGGTTGCGCTGACTTTTGATGACGGTCCATACAGGCCGGTTACAACCAAAATTCTTGATACAGCCGAAAAATACGGCGCAAGAGTGACATTCTATATTGTCGGTTCAAGAGTGGATACCTATTCCGACTGCGTTGAAAGAGCCTCCAAGTTGGGTTGTGAAATCGGCTGTCACACTTTTAATCATACCATTCTGACAACTTGCAGCAACGAAGTCAGACAAAAAGAAATTTCAGACACAAATGATGTTGTAAAGAAATACACGGGAATAGGAATCAAAACCGTACGCTGCCCGGGCGGCGCTGTGAACGATGAAGTCAAACAGACCGTCAAATATCCGCTGATCAACTGGTCGGTTGACACGCTCGACTGGAAAACAAGAAACTCAGAAGCTACCATGAATAACATTAAAAATCATGTTGCCGACGGTTCCATTGTTCTGATGCATGATTTATACGAATCAACCGGGAATGCGATGGTTGAAATAATTCCATATCTGATCAATCAAGGCTATCAGCTTGTTACGGTTTCCGAAATGATGGAAGCAAAGGGCGTCAAACCCGTTAACGGACAGCTTTATTTCAGCATTACCGGATAAATTGGCAGAGACGAAAAACTTAAAATTAATTTATTTTCAAAATTATAAATATGTATAATAAATACGGCTGTATAATAACCTTAGAAAGCGGTGCCAAAGCCGCCAACAAAGGAGGATATTTCCATGAAAAAGATTCTTGCAGTAATACTTTCGGCTCTTTGCCTTTTCTCAGTGTGCAGTTCGGCAGTGTTTGCAGGTTCGTTTGACGAAATCAGCAGCATGTTCAGTTCGGCAAACGCAGAGGATCAGCTTTATTGTATTACATATCAGAAAGAAACGCTCAGCGATGTTTCAATGATGTATAAGCCCAATCCCAGCGCAAGCTTCGGCGGACCGGGATATGTAACGGTCACAAGCGATACCCCGATTGCCGTTGACCATGAATTCATCTGTTGGAAAGACAAATCCGGTAATCTCTATTATGAGGGCGACAAGATTTATGTTGACGGTGAAGTAACGCTATATGCTGTCTGGGAAGAGAAAAAAGATAGTGCGCCTCATGCAATCCATG
>JBJFHW010000092.1:0-4317 GCA_051893965.1 Acutalibacteraceae bacterium | reverse complement strand
GTTAAGATCACTTTCAAAGGCAATTACAGCGGTTCAAAAACGCTCTATTTCAACATCTTGCCGAGCAAAACAAGCAAGCTGACTGCCACTCAGTCAACAACTTCAATCAAGGCAACATGGAGCAAAGTCACAGGTGCAAGCGGCTATAAAGTAACGCTTTATTCTTCAAAGGACAAAGCACTCAAAACTGTTTATACCACTAACACAACCTACACATTCAGCAAGCTTTCAAAAGGCACAACCTATAAAGTCAGAGTAACGGCTTATAAGACGATTGACAGCAAGAAAGTTTCTTCAAGCGTTTACACGCAGCTGACAACCGCCACAAAGACTTCTGCTCCGTCAATCAAGGTCACATCAACCGCAAAGAAAACGGCAAAAGTCAGCTGGAGCAAGGTAACCGGCGCAACAGGCTACACCGTTTATTACAGCACAAGCAAAAACGGCACCTATAAGAAGCTTGGTTCAACCACTTCCACAAGCTACACAAACAACAAGCTTACGAGCGGCAAGACCTATTATTTCAAGGTGGTTGCCAACAAGAAAGTCGGCAGTATAACCATTAACTCAGCATACAGTGCGGTTAAATCGGTTAAGGTAAAATAAAACAACATAAACAACAAAGCAGGGCAATCCAAACGGAACGCCCTGCTTTTACTATTCAATTAGAAGTCAAATTTTCTCGATTGACAAAATGACATACAGTGGGGACACGGCGTGCCGTGTCCGCCGTCGGGAACAAACCTATATGAAGTCGGCAAGCTTTTTTGTAAAAAAGCTTGGCAAAAAACTTTACTCCTTTTTTCGCTCAGATTCTGTCGCGGCAGAACTGTAAAGATTGCAACTCTCCGCCCCGCGTGAGCATGCAAGCAGTGCTTGCCAAAAAACTTTACTCCTTTTTACTCCGCTTCCGGCTCGGGCAATCAGATAAAATTTTCGCACCAACCCGAACGGGAGTGGAGTTCTTTGCGACCGTGAGCGTGCAAGCGGTGTTTGCCCACAAATTAACCCTGCGATTTTCAAACCGCAGGGTTAAAATTATTTCTGTTTAGAATATTTAAGCCTGTAAACAACATTTTCCAGTGTTGCGTCAATCAGACCGACAGGTCTGGCCTTTTTGAACATGCGGGACGATACATAAGCCTTGCAGTTCTTTTCTGCAACAATTTCAGCAGCCTCTGCTTCGTCTTGAGACGAGCCGCAGCATACCGCACCGTTATCTTTGATTAAAGCCACGGTTTTGTTCTTTCCGAGAGCCTTGACAACCTTTTTCGAGGTCTTGATTGTATCATTCGGATCGAAAACCGTGCAGCCGATTGTTACACCCGCGATCTGTGCAAAGTCATCAATCAGAGGACGAAGTTTTCTCTTGACAATTTTTGAAGCGGCAACAGTTGCTTCATCGTCGGAATGAATAATATATTTCACATCTTCGCGACCGTTATAGATTGCAAGATGCATGTCGGCTTCACTCGGAATTTTCTCGCCGCGAATAAGCTGTTCTTTTGCAATGCCGATAACTGCCTTTTCGCTGCCGTCTTTGTTTTTCAGAACAACAATATTTCCTGCTCTTGAACTGTCATAAGGCGTAACTTCGGGAGCAGGAGCCTTTGAACGCTTGTTGAGATCAACAACATAATCATAAACATCGCTGAAGCTTTCAGCAAGCTTGCCGGTTTTTTGGCTGTATCTTGAAAATACATATTGCTGGCAAACTTTTTCAACTTCGGAAGCAACTTTGAATGCGTCGTCATAGTCTGTTCCGAGACAAACGGCTCCGTGATGCTTCATGATGACTGCTTTTGAATCGGTTCTCTTAAGAGCTGCAACAACAGCCTTGCGAAGCTTACCTGTTCCGGAAAGTCCGTAGGAAGAAACGGGAATGTTGTCGCCGATAATATCCTTGCTGCTTCCCTCAATGTTGTTGATGTCACAGCCGATTGCGCTTACGATGGAAGCGTTCATCTGATGGGTGTGAATCACAAAATTAACCTCGGGACGCATCAGATAGCAGGAAGCATGAATTCCTTTTTCACTGGAAGGTTTGATGTTTCCGTCATAGGTAAGGTCGTGCATATTAACAAGAACAACCTCGTCGGGTGTGAGCGTTTCATATGCTCTCCCGCTGGGAGTGATTACGAATGTGTCATTATCAATACGGCAGCTGACATTGCCCCAGGTTCTTGCGATAAGACCGGAGGAAACAAGCTGCTTGCCTGCTTCAACAACAATTTCTTTTGCTTTTTGAATATCCATAAAAATCACCGGGTGATACAGAATATCGCTGAGAAAGGCATAAGACCTTTTTTGCAGTACCTGTATCAAGTTTCCTTTCATAATATTTCAAGCTTTTACCTGCTTAAAAAACCAAAAAGGCGGACAGAGGCTTACCGTCTGCCCGCAAAAAGTTATCAGTCTTTTTTCATTTCGATGTTTGCAAATATCTTGTCGAAACGTGTAAGAGCATCGTCGATCATTTCTTCTGTGTATGCGGCAGAAGTATAAAGACGGGAACCGGCAAGTGTTACAAGACCTTCAGCCATATAAGCGGCACCCATGTGGGTCATGATAGCCTTGCGTTCACTTGTTGCTTTGAGTACGCCCGGAATCTGCCACGGCTTGCTCCAGTCAATGGAGAAGTGCATTGTGCCGACAGTTTCCATGTGGCAAATGGAGCCCTGGTTGAATGCAACGAACGGAAGATTATATTTATCAATGATAGCATTGAGACCGGCAGTCAGTCTGTCGCCCATAATACCTGCTTTATAGCAAGCATTCTGCTTGTCGATTTCTTCAAGAGTATAATAACCGGCAACGCATGAAATCGGAGTTGCAGCCATTGTACCGCCGCAGAAAGCCTTTTTGACTTTGTTTCCGCTTTCGTCAAGGCCTGCGCCCATGTATTTCATATATTCTCTCTTACCGCCGAGTCCGCCTGCGCCGGGATAGCCGCCTGCGATAACTTTACCGAAAACGGTAAGGTCGGGTTCAACGCCGAAATAGCCCTGAGCGCCTGACATGCCGATTCTGAAGCCTGTTACAACCTCATCAAAGATGAGAAGTGCACCGTATTTGCGGCAAAGTCTTTCAACGCCCTTGTTGAATTCTTTGTCAAGCGGACGGGTTCCGCTTTCGGGACCTACAGGCTCAATGAAAACAGCAGCTGTGCCGCCGCAAAGCTGATTTCTGCGAAGCTTCTTTTCAAGATCGTTCAGGTCATTGGGGAAGAATTCCTGTGTGTCTCTCATAAGACGAATGGGTACGCCGCTTGCCTGAGTGAATTTGGAACCGGGGATACGGATACCGTAGCCGAGCTGATCGGACCAGCCGTGATAAGCGCCGCCCATTTTGAGGATGTATTTTTTCTTGGTTGCAAGTCTTGCAACGCGGCATGCACACATGCAAGCCTCTGTTCCCGAACCGAGCATACGGAACATATCAACAGTGGGAATGCTGTCTGCAATTTTCTTTGCAAGCTTATATTCAAATTCATGGAAAAGGCCTGTTGACGGACCGCAGGTGTTGAGAAGATCGATAACCTGATCTCTTACAACTTTCGGATTTGAGCCGAGAACGGTGGGGCCGCCTGCCTGAAGGAAGTCATAATATTCGTTGCCGTCAATGTCATAAAGCTTTGCACCGTCAGCCTTTGTGAAAACAAGGGGGAACGGATAGTTGAAAGCAAGGTTATGCTGAACGCCGCCGGGGATTACCTGTTTTGCTTCGGCGATCATAGCCTTTGATTTCTGGCATTTCTTTTCAAAATAATTTTCCTCATAATCAGCGAGGACCTCGGGCTTGATGGTGTAAATGGGCTGTTTGATAAGGTTGTCAAGCTTTTCAGTGACAGCCTTTGCATCAAGATAATCTTGGATTGCAAATCTTGTGTCCATTGTTTTTCCTCCTAAAATAATACTTTCACCTGGTGAACAACCGCTCACTATTTAATAAATTATAACTTAAATATCAGGAAAAGTCAATCAATTTATGAATAAAAATCCGGGTTAATTTTTGTGCAATACGATGATTAAAGGGGCATTTTGATGAAAACAAATCAAAAACAAGCGTTTTTAAGAGCAAAATTTAAGCGTTTTAAAAATTTATTGAAAACTTTGTTTCCTTATTTCCGAAAGGTACAGCTTTAAGGTGCTTGATTTTCGGGCAAAAAAATACAGATGAAAATTTGACAAAATTTTTCAAAAAAAATCTTCAAAAGGTATTGACTAAAATTTTTTTGTGTGTTATAGTATTTGAGCGTTGAAACGCTGGTGTAGCTCAGTTGGTAGAGCAGCTGATTTGTAATCAGCAGGTCGGGGG
>JBJFHW010000091.1:0-20721 GCA_051893965.1 Acutalibacteraceae bacterium | reverse complement strand
TTGTCAAATTCAAAAAAGGTGAAAAAAGCGCGATTGAAATGAACATTCCGATGGTTTCTGCAATTATGCAGTCCGTTTCGGGCGACAGACTTGCTGTTGCGCTTGCAAAAAGCGGCGGCGTGTCGTTCATTTACGGCTCACAGTCAATTGAAGACGAAGCGGCCATGGTTGCAAGAGCCAAAAGTTATAAAGCAGGTTTCGTTCCGAGCGATTCCAACGTTTCTCCCGATGCAACCCTTGCCGATATTCTTGCACTGAAAGAAAAAACCGGTCATTCCACCGTTGCGGTAACCGATGACGGAACTTCAAACGGCAAGCTTCTCGGCATCGTAACCAGCAGAGATTACCGTGTCAGCAGAATGGCAACAGACACAAAGGTCTCCGACTTCATGACGCCGCTTGAAAACCTGATTACGGCAAAAGAGGGCGTAACGCTCGGCGAAGCAAACGATATTATCTGGGACAACAAGCTCAATTCACTTCCGATTTTAAGCGACGACGGAAAACTGCTTTATTTCGTTTTCCGCAAGGACTATGAATCGCATAAGAACAACCCGAATGAGCTTCTTGACAACAACAAAAGATATGTTGTCGGCGCAGGCATCAACACCCGTGACTATGCACAAAGAGTTCCGGCGCTTCTTGAAGCCGGCGCAGACGTTTTGTGCATTGACTCTTCCGAAGGCTTTTCCGAATGGCAGAAGCTGACCATTGAATATATCCGCGAAAATTACGGCGACAGCGTAAAAGTCGGCGCAGGCAACGTTGTTGACAAAGAAGGTTTCCTTTTCCTTGCAAAATGCGGCGCGGATTTTGTGAAAGTCGGAATCGGCGGCGGCTCCATCTGCATCACAAGAGAAACCAAAGGCATCGGCAGAGGTCAGGCAACGGCTCTGATTGAAGTTTGCAAGGCAAGAGATGAATATTTTGAAGAAACCGGAATTTATGTTCCCGTTTGCTCAGACGGCGGCATCGTTTATGACCACCATTTAACGCTTGCTCTTGCCATGGGCGCCGATTTTGTGATGCTCGGCAGATATTTTGCCCGCTTTGACGAAAGCCCGACAGAAAAGCTTATGGTCGGCGGAACTTATGTCAAGGAATATTGGGGCGAGGGCTCCAACAGAGCAAGAAACTGGCAGAGATATGACCTCGGCGGAGACAAAAAGCTTTCTTTTGAAGAGGGCGTTGATTCCTATGTTCCTTATGCCGGTCCGCTGAAAGACAATGTTGACAAAACGCTCAGCAAGGTGAAGTCAACCATGTGCAACTGCGGTGCGCTGAGCATCAAAGAGCTTCAGCAAAAAGCAAAGCTTACCCTTGTTTCGGCAACCAGCATTGTTGAGGGCGGCGCACACGATGTTATCAGAAAGGAAAATTCATCGAACAACAAGTAATTTTAAAGAGCATAAAGGAGAATCGAGCATGAATATTTATGAGCTTCATGATATTGCAGAGCTTTTAAACGGCAATTCCTATGTCGGCAGAGGCATCGTAATCGGCAAAACGCCCGATGCCAAAAGGGCCGTCAGCGCATACTTCATTATGGGCAGAAGCGCAAACAGCAGAAACCGCATTTTTACCGAAAAAAACGGCGAAATTTTCACCGAGCCGTTTGACGCTTCCAAGGTAGAAGATCCGTCGCTTATCATTTATGCAGCAGTCAGAAGCTTTGAAAACAAGCTGATTGTGACAAACGGCGACCAGACCGACACCATTTATGATTTTGTAAAGCAGGGCAAAGGCTTTGCTCATGCGCTCAACACCCGCGAGTTTGAGCCGGACGCACCGAACTTTACACCGAGAATCAGCGGTATGCTTAAATTTGAAAACGGCGATTTCTCTTACCGCATGAGTATTCTCAAGTCAGCCGACGCCGAGGGTACGGCTTGCAGCCGATATACTTTTTCCTATCCCGCACTTTCCGGAACCGGTCATTTTATTCACACTTATGTTTGTGACGGAAACCCGATTCCGACTTTCCAGGGCGAGCCGGAAAGAATCAAAACCGAAAACGATATAGACGCTTTCACCGATAAAATCTGGAACAATCTTGACAGCGACAACAAAATCTCCCTTTATGTTCGTTATACAGACCTTGAAACAGGAAAATACGAAGAAAGAATCATCAACAAAAACAAATAAGGAGGCAGACCAATGCCCGACAGAAGAGACAGTTATATTTCACCGTTTTCAACAAGATATGCAAGCGCGGAAATGCAGCATGTTTTTTCGGATAACTTCAAATTCAGAACATGGAGACGCCTTTGGATTGCATTGGCAAAGGCAGAAAAAAAGCTTGGACTTGACATTACCGACGAACAGATTGCCGAACTTGAAGCACACAAGGACGATGTAAACTTTGAAGTTGCCGAAGAAAGAGAAAAAATGGTTCGCCATGACGTGATGAGCCATGTTTATGCTTACGGTAAACAGTGCCCGAAAGCCGAGCCGATTATTCATCTCGGCGCAACCTCGTGCTATGTCGGCGATAACACCGATGTAATCATTCTCAGAGAAGCTTCAAAAATCGTTCTGAAAAAGGCCGCTCAGGTGCTCAAAAACCTTGCCCCCTTTGCAGAAAAATATAAAGCTTTGCCGTGCCTTGCCTATACGCATCTTCAGCCGGCACAGCTTACAACCGTCGGCAAAAGGGCAACGCTTTGGATGTATGAGCTTTCGCAGGACATTGAAAACCTTGAATATCAGCTTTCACGCCTTTTGCTTTTAGGCTCAAAGGGAACCACCGGAACACAGGCAAGCTTTGTGGAACTGTTTGACGGCGACGAAAAAAAGATTAAAAAGCTTGAACAGCTGATTGCCGAAGAAATGGGCTTTGACGGCTGTGTTCCCGTTTCGGGACAAACCTATTCAAGAAAGGTTGATGCCTATTTCCTTTCGGTTTTGTCCGGCTTTGCGCAGAGCGCTTATAAATTTGCAAACGACCTGAGAATTCTTCAGTCTTTTGAAGAAGTGGAAGAACCGTTTGAAAAAAATCAGATCGGCTCGTCTGCCATGCCGTATAAGAGAAACCCGATGAGAAGTGAAAGAATCTGCGCACTTGCAAGATATGTGATTGTTGATTCGCTCAATCCGGCAATCACTGCCGGCACACAGTGGTTTGAAAGAACACTGGACGACAGTGCAAACAAACGCATTTCCGTTGCGGAAGCGTTCCTTGCTGTTGATTCCATTTTGAATATTTATATCAACATCACAAGCGGTCTTGTGGTTTATGAAAAGGTCATCAACCGCAGAGTCATGGAAAAGCTTCCGTTCATGGCAACGGAAAACATCATGATGGAATCCGTCAGACGCGGCGGAAACCGTCAGGAGCTTCATGAAGCGCTTCGTGTTCATTCTCATGCGGCGGCCTCCAAGGTAAAGCTTGAGGGCGGACAGAACGACCTGATTGAAAGAATTGAAAACGATCCGATTTTCCCGCTTTCAAAAGAAGAAATCGCCAATCAGCTTGACCCGAAAAATTACACGGGCAGAAGCGCATCACAGGTTGACGAGTTCTTGAAAGATGTGATTGTCCCGATCCTTGCAAGATATGAGGGCGAAGAAATCAAATCCGAACTGAAAGTTTAATTGATCGAAAGCTATTATGAAAGGTGAATTTCAATGAAAGAATTTGAACTCAAATACGGCTGTAACCCCAATCAGAAGCCTGCAAGAATTTTTATGCATGACGGCAGTGATTTGCCGATTGAAATTCTTTCGGGCAGACCCGGCTATATTAATTTTCTTGATGCGTTTAACTCGTGGCAGCTTGTCAAAGAACTGAAAGAAGCACTTAATATGCCTGCCGCAACATCATTCAAGCATGTCAGCCCGACTTCGGCTGCTGTGGGAATCAAGCTTTCCGATGAACTGAAAAAAGCCTGTTTTGTTGATGATATTCCCGAACTTGATGCTTCACCGCTTGCCTGCGCATTTGCAAGAGCAAGAGGAACAGACAGAATGTGCTCTTTCGGCGACTGGATTGCGCTTTCCGATGTTTGCGACAAAACAACCGCACTTCTGATAAAGCGTGAAGTTTCCGACGGTGTCATCGCTCCGGGCTATACCGAAGAAGCGCTTGAAATTCTCAAGCAAAAAAGAAACGGAAACTATAACATTGTTAAAATTGATCCGGATTATGTTCCGGCCGAAACCGAGCGCAAGCAGGTCTTCGGAATCACTTTTGAACAGGGCAGAAATAATTTTGAAATTTCACAACAGCTTTTCGGAAACATTGTTACCGAAAACAAAGATCTTACAGAAGAAGCACAGAGGGATCTGATTATTGCGCTGATTACGCTGAAATATACACAGTCCAATTCTGTTTGCTATGCCATAGACGGTCAGGCAATCGGAGTCGGCGCAGGACAGCAATCAAGAATTCACTGCACACGCCTTGCCGGAACAAAAGCCGACACATGGTTCTTAAGACAGCACGAGAAAGTGCTTTCTCTGCCGTTTTTACCCACACTGAAAAGACCCGACAGAGATAATGTAATCGACGGCTACATCAACGGCAACGAAGAAGATGTCTGTGCCGACGGAAATTGGCAGAAATATTTTTCCTCACAGCCCGAGCCGTTCACAAAAGAGGAGCAGACGGAATATCTCAAGACCAAAACAGGTGTTGCTCTCGGCTCAGACGCGTTTTTCCCGTTCAGCGACAACATTGAAAGAGCCAAAAAAAGCGGCGTTTCCTATATCGCTCAGCCGGGCGGCTCCATCAGAGATGATGCCGTAATCGACTGCTGCAACAAATACGGCATGGTAATGGCATTTACACAAATGAGATTATTCCATCATTAAACAGAAAGTCTGCATTAATACATTTATCCTGCGATCCGAAATCATCGGTAAACTGAATTTATAAAAACCGGGAGGTATTTTCCATGGCGTTTTTAAGTGATATTGAAATTGCTCAAAGCTGCAAAATGAAGCATATCAAAGCGATTGCCGAAACAGCCGGTATTGAAGAAAAATATCTTGAGCAATACGGGAACCATAAGGCAAAAATTGATCTTTCCTTTCTCAAAGAAAACAAAAATAAAGACGGCAAGCTTGTGCTTGTAACGGCCATTACGCCGACTCCCGCAGGCGAGGGAAAAACCACAACAACAATCGGTCTTGCCGATGGTCTGAACCGTATCGGAAAGAAAACCGTTGTTGCGCTTCGTGAGCCGTCTCTCGGTCCCGTTTTCGGCGTTAAGGGCGGCGCGGCAGGCGGCGGTTACGCACAGGTTGTTCCGATGGAGGACATCAATCTGCATTTCACGGGCGATTTTCATGCAATCGGCGCAGCAAACAATCTGCTTGCCGCAATGCTTGATAACCATATTCAGCAGGGCAACGCGCTTGGCATTGATGTAAGAAAAATCACATGGAAACGCTGTGTTGACATGAACGACAGACAGCTTCGCTACATAACGGACGGCCTCGGCGGAAGAATGAACGGCGTGCCGCGTGAGGACGGTTTTGACATCACCGTTGCTTTGGAAATTATGGCGGTTTTCTGTCTTGCCACTTCCATTACCGACCTGAAAGAAAGACTTTCCAAAATCATTGTTGCCTATACTTTTGACGATAAGCCCGTGACCGCAAAGGATCTCGGTGCGGTCGGCGCTATGACGGCGCTTTTGAAAGACGCAATCAAGCCAAACCTTGTTCAGACCCTTGAGGGTACACCCGCCATTGTTCACGGCGGACCGTTTGCGAACATCGCACACGGCTGCAACAGTGTGATTGCAACCCGAACGGCCATGAAACTCGGCGATTATGCGATTACGGAAGCAGGCTTCGGCGCAGATCTCGGCGCAGAAAAGTTTCTTGACATCAAATGCCGCGCGGCAGGTCTGAACCCGTCGGCAGTGGTTGTTGTTGCAACCATTCGCGCGCTGAAAATGCACGGCGGGCTTTCCAAAAATGAGCTTTCCACCGAAGCTCTCGGTGCACTTGAAAAAGGAATCCCGAACCTTTTAAGACATGTTTCAAACATCAAAGAGGTTTATAAGCTTCCGTGTGTTGTTGCGGTGAACCGCTTCCCGACGGATACCCAAAAGGAAATTGACTTCATCATTGAAAAATGCAAGGAACTCGGCGTGAACGTCTGCCTTTCGGAAGTCTGGGCAAAGGGCGGAAAAGGCGGCGAAGAACTTGCCAAAGAAGTTGTGCGCCTTTGCGAAAAGGAAAATGATTTTACTTTCTGCTATGATGTAAACGACAGCATTGAAGAAAAAATCAATGCAATCGTCAAGAAAATTTATGGCGGAAACGGCGCGGTGTTTACGCCGGCGGCGAAGAAGCAAATGGCAAGACTGAATGAACTGGGCTTCGGCTCGCTTCCTGTCTGCATGGCGAAAACGCAGTACAGCTTTTCGGACGATGCCAAAAAGCTCGGTGCACCGAAAGATTTTGAAGTGACGGTCAGAAACGTTAAGGTCAGCGCGGGTGCAGGTTTCATTGTTGCTTTGACGGGCGACATCATGACCATGCCGGGACTTCCGAAAAAGCCGGCTGCGGAAAATATTGATGTTGACGAAAACGGCGTTATAACCGGTTTGTTTTAAAACAGGCGCTAAAAAATATCAGGCAGTTCATGTGACTGCCTGTTTTTTATGATTTTCTTTTCTTTTGACGAACAAATATTTGTCTAAAATATCCATTTGAAAAATTAGCGCAAATATTTTATAATAATAGTATATAATTTCGGAAAGGTATGCATCGGCGCAAAACGCCGGGTCGGTCGGCGGCATAACCTTTTCAGAAGGTCTGAAAAGGTTTTTGCTGTTCGGTCAGGCCGAAGCATTATGGTGAAAGATATGTTATATCAGGTTGGAGAAACGGTGGTTTGCAGAGGCTCGGGTGTTTGTAAAATTACAGACATTCGCCGTGAACGCTTCGGCGACAGCGCACAGAAATACTATATTCTGACTCCGGTTTATGAAGCCTGCCCAACAAAGGTTTTTATTCCTGTTGCAAATGAGAAAAACCGTCTTCGTGCTTTGATCTCGGCAGATGATATTGCCGGATATATAAGCAGTGCCTCAAGTGACGGCAATTCGCTTTGGATTGAGGACGAAAAAGAAAGAGAAAAAGCTTTTGATGCAATCATCAAAAGTGAGGATTATGCAAAAATCATCAAAATTGTGGGTGAAATTCACTTGTATCAGAACGAAAAGCGAAAGAGAAACGGCAAGCTCAGACAAAGTGACGAACGGATCATGAAAGAGGCCGAAAAAATAATCAATAATGAATTTGCTTTTGTTCTGGACATCAGTCCCGAAGAGGTCAAAGGCTATATTCTTGCAAAGCTTCGTCAGAATAAAGCAGTCTGAATTTGAAAACAACCGATTTTGAATGAAAAGATTCTTTTTCCGCAATCCGGCAAAAAATATTATTTTTTTGTCGGATTGTGTTGTATTGCAGCGCCTTTAGGGTGTATAATAGATTGAAAATAAGCAGAAATTTGCTTATATTACGAAATGATATAGCAACGGGAGAAAAGGAATAATCATGAACAATAAAGAAAGGATCCGAACAATGAACAGTAATGTAACAATTTATGACCACCCGCTCATTCAGCACAAGCTTTCAATTCTTCGCGACAAAAACACAAGCTCAAAAGATTTCAGAGACCTGATTTCCGAAATTGCCATGCTCATGTGCTATGAAGCAACAAGAGATCTTCCGCTTGAAGATGTTGAAATTGAAACGCCGATTTGCAAAACAACCGTAAAACAGCTTGCCGGCAAAAAGCTTGCCATTGTGCCGATTCTGCGTGCAGGTCTCGGAATGGTTGACGGCGTCAGAACGCTTATCCCTTCTGCCCGTGTCGGACACATCGGACTTTACAGAGACGAGGAGACCTTGCAGCCTGTTGAATATTTCTGCAAGCTTCCGAAAGATATTGAAGAAAGAGATGTTATTGTTGTTGACCCGATGCTTGCAACAGGCGGTTCGGGAATCGACGCAATCACACAGATCAAAAAAAGACATCCGAAGTCCATTCGCTTCATGTGCATCATCGGCGCACCCGAGGGCATTGAAGCTTTCGGCAAGGTTCATCCCGATGTGCCGGTTTTCTGTGCCGCACTGGATGATCATCTCAATGAAAACGGCTATATCGTACCCGGTCTCGGAGATGCCGGAGACAGAATTTTCGGAACGAAATAAAAATTTTGACCACGCCTTGAAAAAAGACGTGGTCTTGTTTTTATTATCAGATTTATTCAGTGACGCTGACAATTTCGCAGCCCTTTTCTTTGCTTTCGCAAAGAAAAGTGTTTTTAAAAGTCTTTTTAAGCCTGTCGGCACATTCTTTGGCGTCCATTTCATCTTCAAAAATTCCGAAAACACTTGGGCCGCTGCCACTCATGCAGGTGCAAAGCGCATGATAGGTACGCATAACCGATTTGATTTCAATGCGCTCGGGAACATCAATGAACTGTTCAAAAACATTGTCAACCCTTTGAAAAACTGCGCTTGTGTCAAGGCTGTTAACCGCTTTGAACATTCCCATGTTGTCGGGGTGGCGCACATGCTCCGCCGTGTCAAAAGCTCTGTAGGCGGGGCCGGTTGCAACACTGCATTCGGGTTTGACAAGGACGATATTCGGCAATTTCAGCTGCGGCATATACGTTAAAATTGTGCCGGTTCCCTGAGCAAGCATGGTTCCGCCGAGAGCACAAAACGGCACGTCGGAGCCGAAGCGAGAGCAAATTTCAATGATGTCTCTGTCCGTAAGGTCGGGCGCATAAATTCTTTGAAGCGCACGAACCACCGCTGCGCCGTCTGCACTTCCTCCCGCAAGCCCTGCGGCATGGGGAATTTTCTTTTTTATGTCGATGTGGATTCCGCCGTTTTGAATTTGGGTATATTCAAAAAAAGCGGCGGCAGCTTTGTAGGCAATGTTTTTTTCGTCTGTCGGTATTTCGGGAACATCGCAGGTGATTGAAATTTTCTGTGAGCCGTTTGTTTGGACGGTGACAGTGTCATAAATTCCGACCGACTGCATCATCATATATAAATCATGATAACCGTTTTGAAGTGTGCCGAGAATATCCAGAAGCAGATTGATTTTTGCGTATGCTTTCACGGTAACTTTCATTTGATTTTCCTCCATTTTTGTTATTAAACAAGCTTTTCAAGCACTTTGACAAGCAAAGAAAAAACGCTCTCTGCCGATTTTTTTGAAAGCTTTTCGTCTGCCGTGTGTATATCGAAAATGTCGGGGCCGAGCGAAACGCAGTCAAGTCCGCCGATTTTTCCGCAGAAAATTCCGCATTCAAGCCCTGCGTGAATGGAAGCGACTTTCATTTTTTCGCCGTGCATTTCTTCATAAGTTTCACAAATGACTTTTTGAAGCAGGCTGTTTTCCTGATATTCCCAAGCCGGGTAATCGCCGTAAAAGCTGACGGCAAAGCCGAAATCGGAATAAAAATCACGAAGATCGTTTCTGAGTTTTTCTTTTTCTTCGCCACTGCTGCTTCTCAATGCATGAGTAATCAGCAGTTTTTCGTCTTTCATTTCGGCAATCCCGAGATTCAGTGAGGTCTGAACAAGATCTTCGGCATAAGAAGCCGTTGAAATAATGCCGTTCGGAACTTCGCAAAGACAGGCAAGGATTTTTTGGCTGTCTTTTTCGCTGAGCGCCTTTTTTACTTCGGCTGTTTCAATCTCAAGCTTCATTCCGCTGTCGTTCGGACTTTCTTTTTTCAGTTTTTCAAATGATGCTAACAGCTTTGCTTTTGTTTCATCGGTGTTGTGGCATGCAATGACCGCACAGCAGGAAGAGGGAATTGCATTGTCAGCGTTTCCGCCCGAAAAGCTGCAAAGTCTGATGTTTAAGGAATTGAGCATTTTTGCAAGTGAAATAATGGCGTTTTGTCTGCCTTTGTTGATTTCGGTTCCGGAGTGACCGCCTGTAAGACCGCTCAAAGTGACTTTCAGTGCACTGCTTTGCGTTTCTTCAAAATCAAGCGAAACCGAAGCGTCTGCACGAACACCGCCGGCACAGCTGACAAGCAAGGTGTTTTCCTCTTCGGAATCAATGTTAATCAGCATTTTTCCCGTAAGCGCAGACAAATCAATGGCATTGGCACCGAGCATACCCGTTTCTTCATCAACGGTCAGAACAACTTCAAGCGGCGGGTGAGGAATGTCATCGCAGTCAAGAAGTGCAAGGGCATAGGCAACGGCAATGCCGTCATCTCCGCCGAGAGAAGTGCCGTCCGCTTCAATATAATCTTCGGTTTCAATCAGCTTCAGCCCTTGCGTTCTCATGTCCAGAATGCAGTCAGGCTTTTTGACGCATACCATGTCAAGATGGCCCTGAATAATAACGGCGCGCGAGGTTTCATAGCCGGGTGTTCCGTCTTTAAAAATGATGATGTTGCCCATTTTGTCGCGGATATAGCGAAGAGAATGGCTGACTGCAAAATCGGTGCAGAAATCCGAGATGAATCCGGTATTTCCCGAACCGTGGGGAACAGAGCAGATTTCTCTGAAATATTCAAAAACTTTTTCAAACATAACAGTTGCCGTGCGCCGACCGTCACGCAGAAAATTGCGTAAATTCCGGCGCTTCCTTTCTTATAAGCTATGCTTTTTTGAATTATTATACAACCGCCGGAAAAATTTATCAATGTTTATTTGAAACAAAATCATCAGTTTGAAGCCGAACGATATTTTATATTTAGCCGTTCGGTCGAATATGCATTAATTTTGAAAAAACAGCCACCGATAAATGAATATTTATGCAAAACTCTTTACAAATTGCAAATAATAATGTATAATATTCAAAAAATATGAAATGGCAAGGTGATTTTAAATTGAAACACTTACTTAAACTTCAGGACTGGTCAAAAGAAGAAATTATTTCAACGCTTGATCTTGCGGATAAGCTGAAATATGAAAAGAAAAACGGCATTGAACATCACATTCTCAAAGGCAAAACGCTCGGCATGATTTTTCAGAAAGCGTCAACCAGAACAAGAGTTTCTTTTGAGGTCGGCATGTATGACCTCGGCGGCAGCGCACTGTTTCTTTCTTCAAGAGATCTTCAGATCGGAAGAGGCGAACCGGTTGAAGACACGGCAAGGGTGCTTTCCCGCTTTCTTGACTGCATTATGATTCGCACCTTTGAGCAGCAGGAAGTGGAAAAGCTTGTCGAGTACGGCTCCATTCCGATTATCAACGGCCTGACCGATTATTGCCACCCCTGCCAGGTGCTTGCGGATTTGCAGACGATTCGTGAACATAAAGGCTCCCTTGAGGGCAAAAAACTTTGCTATATCGGTGAC
Source organism: Acutalibacteraceae bacterium (assembly GCA_051893965.1). Taxonomy (GTDB): domain Bacteria; phylum Bacillota; class Clostridia; order Oscillospirales; family Acutalibacteraceae; genus UBA6857. The sequence goes on along the minus strand of JBJFHW010000091.1, from coordinate 9,418 downwards.
GGCAACAACATGGCAAACAGCCTGATTGCCGGCGGAATCCGGACCGGTATGTCCGTTGCGATAGGCTGTCCGAAAGATTATCAGCCCGATAGTGAGCTGATGAAATGGGCAAAAGAAAACGGTGATTTCCTTTGTACCGATGATATTTTCGAAGCGGCAAAGGACGCCGATGTGCTTTATACCGATGTCTGGGCTTCCATGGGTCAGGAGGGCGAAGCCGAACAGAGAAAGCAGATTTTCAAAGGCTATCAGATTAATGACAGCCTAATGGCGGTCGCAAAAAGCGATGCCATGGTGCTTCACTGCCTGCCTGCTCACCGTGAGGAGGAAATCACCGCAAAGGTGTTTGAAGAACACGCAAACGAAATTTTTGACGAAGCGGAAAACAGGCTTCACGCGCAAAAGGCCGTTCTTGTTAAGTGCATGACGGAAGATTAAGAACAAACGGAAGTTGATACAGATGAAAAAAAGATATTTGGTGCTTGCCGACGGAAGCGTTTTTGAAGGTCTTGCTTTCGGCGCGGACTGTGAATGTACAGGCGAACTTGTTTTCACAACCAACATGGCAGGCTATATTGAAACGCTGACCGACCCGAGCTACTGCGGACAGATTGTTATGCAGACCTTTCCAATGATCGGAAATTACGGAATCATCAGCGAGGATTTTGAGGGAAAAGCTCTTCTTCACGGCTATGTTGTGCGTGAGTTTTGCGATTATCCGTCCAATTTCAGGCAGGAATATGACCTTGATACTTTCCTGAAAAATAACTGTATTCCCGGAATTTATGCGGTTGACACAAGGGAGCTTACCAACATTATCCGTGAGCACGGTGTGATCAATGCCGCAATCTGCGACGAAGTGCCGGAGGATATTGATTTTATAAAAAATTACCGTGTTGAAAACGCCGTACAAAAGGCGAGCACAAAAACGGTTGTTTCTTATCCTGCCGAGGGGCAGGAAAAGAAAAAGGTGGTTCTGATTGACTATGGCGCAAAAAAGAATATCATAAGAAGCCTTTGCAAAAGAGGGTGCAGCGTTACGGTTGTTCCGTTTGACACGCCCGCACAAACAATTCTTGAAATGCAGCCGGACGGAATTATGCTTTCCAACGGCCCGGGAGACCCTGCCGATAATGTTTACAGCATTGAGCAGATAAAGAAGCTTTTAGGAAAAGTGCCGATTTTCGGAATCTGTCTCGGCCATCAGCTGACTGCCCTTGCGGACGGCGGAAAAACAATCAAGCTCAAATACGGACACCGCGGCGCCAATCAGCCGTGCACGGTCTGCGGCAGTCACAAGACTTATATCACAAGTCAGAACCATGGCTATGCGGTGGTTGCAGGCTCAACAAAACACGGAAAAGAAAGCCTTGTTAACGCAAACGACAAAACCACCGAGGGGCTTGACTATCCGTCGCTGAAAGCGTTCACGGTTCAGTTTCACCCCGAAGCCTGCGCAGGTCCGCTTGACACAAGCTTTTTGTTTGATAAATTTATGACGCTTATGGAGGAAAACACCAATGCCTCTTGATAAAACAATTAAAAAAGTTCTTGTTATAGGTTCGGGACCGATTGTAATCGGTCAGGCGGCGGAATTTGACTATGCCGGCGCACAGGCTTGCCGTGTGCTCAAACAGGCAGGGGTGAATGTTGTGCTTGTCAACTCAAACCCTGCAACGATTATGACAGACAAGGCGCTTGCCGATGAAATCTATCTGGAGCCGCTGACAAGCGAAACGATAAAAAGAATCATCAAAAAAGAAAAGCCCGACAGTATTCTTGCTTCGCTCGGCGGTCAGGTTGGGCTGACGGTTGCCATGCAGCTTTTTGAAGAGGGCTTTCTTGAAAAAGAGGGCGTTCGCCTTTTGGGCACAAACGCCGAAGCCATTGACAAAGCGGAGGACAGACAGCACTTTAAAGACACCATGAACGAAATCGGTCAGCCGATCATTCCGTCCGGCATTGCAAACGACATGGAAACCGCACTTGAAATTGCGCGGCAAATCGGCTATCCCGTCATCGTCCGTCCGGCTTTTACGCTCGGCGGCGGAGGCGGCGGTGTTGCCTATTGTAAAGACGAGCTGAAAATCATTGCAAAAACAGGTCTTGATGCATCTCCGATTACACAGATTCTTGTTGAAAAATATATCAAGGGCTGGAAAGAAATTGAATTTGAAGCCATGCGAGACAGCGCAGGCAATGTGATTGCCGTTTGCAGCATGGAAAACTTTGACCCGGTCGGAATCCACACGGGCGACAGTATTGTTGTTGCGCCTGCTTTAACGCTTGCGGACAAGGAATATCAGATGCTTCGAAAAGCGTCTCTTGACATTATTTCTTCTCTCGGCATTGTGGGTGGCTGCAACTGTCAGTTTGCGCTCAATCCCGATTCTTTTGAATACGCGGTTATCGAGGTCAACCCGAGGGTTTCGCGTTCGTCCGCCCTTGCAAGCAAAGCAACCGGCTATCCGATTGCAAAAATCACAACCGAAATCGCTTTGGGCTATACCCTTGATGAAATCACCAACGATATAACGGGAAAAACCTGCGCTTGCTTTGAGCCTGCGCTTGATTATGTTGTTGTGAAGTTTCCGAAATGGCCGTTTGATAAATTTTACGGCTCAAGCAGACAACTCGGCACGCAGATGAAAGCAACGGGCGAGGTGATGTCGATTGCCCAGAGTTTTGAAGCGGCGGTCATGAAAGCTGTCAGAGGTGCGGAAATTTCTCTTGATACCTTAAATGCGAAGCCGATTTCGGATAAGTCTGTCAGAGAAAGACTTAAGGAAGCGGACGACAGAAGAATTTTCACGGTTTTTGAAGCACTCAAAGCCGGAATATCCGTCCGGGAAATTCATGAAATTACGCTCATTGACGAATGGTTCATTGACAAGCTCAAAAAGCTTGCCGATTTTGAAACCGAAATAAGCGGCAGAAAAATCACGAAAGAAGAATACCACAAGGCAAAAACGCTCGGCTATACCGACAAAGCGCTTTCATCTCTTTGCGAGTTTGATGCTTCGTTCCATGAAAGCGCAAGCTATAAAATGGTTGACACCTGCGCCGGAGAGTTTTACGCCGCCACACCTTATTTTTATTCAAGCTATGACAAAACCTGCGAATCGCGCCGTCACAGCCGCTCGGGCAACGATGTTGTCATCGTGCTCGGTTCGGGGCCGATCCGAATCGGGCAGGGCATTGAGTTTGATTATTCCTCCGTGCACTGCGTCTGGACGCTCAAAGAGCTTGGCTATGATGTTGTGATTGTCAACAACAATCCCGAAACCGTTTCAACTGATTATGACACGGCGGACAGACTTTATTTTGAGCCGCTTTGCCCGGAAGATGTGATGAACATCATTGAGGTGGAAAAGCCGGTCGGCGTTGTTGTTGCGTTCGGCGGACAGACCGCCATTAAGCTGACAAAGTTCCTTGATGACAACGGCATCAAAATTCTCGGTACTTCGCAGGACGGAATCGACACCGCAGAGGACAGAGAACGCTTTGATGCGCTGCTTGAAAAATTCGGGTTCAGCCGCCCGAAAGGCTTCGGTATCATGACGCTTGAAGAAGCGCTGGAAGCGGCAAACACGCTGACCTATCCCGTTTTGCTTCGCCCGTCTTATGTAATCGGCGGTCAGAATATGCAGATTGTGCATAATGACAACGAAGTTGAACGCTATATGAAAAAAATCCTTTCTGCCGGAATCGAAAATCCGGTTTTAGTGGATAAGTATATGCCCGGAATTGAAATTGAAGTGGATGTCATTTCAGACGGAGAAGATGTTCTGATTCCCGGAATTATGCAGCACATTGAACGTGCAGGCGTGCACAGCGGCGATTCGATTGCCGTTTATCCGCCGTTCAGCCTGACAGACAGAATGACAAAAACCGTGGTTTCGTGCAGTGAAAAGCTTGCCCTTTCGCTCGGCACAAAAGGTCTTGTTAACATACAGTATCTGATTTATGAAAACGAGCTTTATATTATTGAAGTCAATCCCAGAGCGTCACGAACCATTCCTTATATCAGCAAGGTTACGGGTGTTCCGATGGTTGACCTTGCAACAAGAGTAATGACAGGTGCAAAGCTGAAAGAACTCGGCTTCGGAACAGGTCTTTATCAGGCACCGCCTTATTATGCGGTTAAGGTTCCGGTATTCTCATTTGAAAAGCTATCCGATGTCAACAGCTATCTCGGCCCGGAAATGAAATCAACAGGCGAAGTGCTCGGAATCGGAAAAACGCTCAGCGAAGCACTTTTCAAGGGGCTGACTTCATCGGGTATCACCGTTTCGGCAAAAAAAGAAAACGGAAAGCTCGGCGCACTTGTCAGTGTTGATGAGCACGATAACGATGAAATTGTTTCCATCGCTAAAAAGATGAACGACCTCGGCACCGAAATTTACGCAACAAAAGATACCGCCGAAGCGATACGCAGTCTCGGAATTGAGGTTCAGACCGTAAGCGGAATCCGAAGCGGCGACGACAGTTGGACTTTGCTTGAAAACGGAACAATTGATTTCATTGTTTATACGGGCGCGCTGTTTGACCAGACGCTTAACGATTACATTGCGCTTCACCGAAGAGCGGTTCAGCTCGGCATCGCCTGCTTTACCTCGCTTGACACAACGAATGCTCTTCTTGACATCATGGCAAGCAATTATAATCAGCAAAACACCGAGCTTATCGACATCAATCACCTGAGAAAAAGCCGTGATATTCTGCATTTTTCAAAAATGCAGGGAACCGGCAACGATTATATTTTCATTGACAACAGAGACGGAGCAATCACCTCGCCGGAATCGCTTTGCATCACATTTTGCGACAGGCACTACGGAATCGGCGGCTGCGGCATTGTTCTGATTGAAAATTCCGACAAGGCAGATGCAAAAATGCGCATTTTCAATCAGGACGGAAGCGAAGGTCAGGTTGCAGGCAACGCCATTCGCTGTGTTGCCAAAATGCTTTATGACAAAGGCATTGTGAAAAAAGAAAAAATGACCGTTGAAACCGATACGCGAATCAATCAGCTTGAAGTTTCAACCCGAAACGGCAAGGTTTCAAGCGTCAACGTTGAAATGGGCAAGGCTGATTTTTCCGCTTCCTCTTTGCCGTGCAGCATAAACGCCGAAACGCTGATTGATTATCCGGTCTCCATCGGCGGCAGGGAATATAACATCACCTGCCTGAGCGTCGGCAATCCGCACTGCGTTGTTTTCCTGAAAGATATTGATTCGCTCAAGCTTGATGAAATCGGGCCGCAGTTTGAAAATGCACTGTATTTTCCGAACAGAATCAACACGGAATTTGTTCGTGTTGTGAACGGTCACACGCTCAAAATGCGCGTTTTCGAGCGCGGAAACGGCGAAACCTTTGCCTGCGGAACGGGTGCTTGCGCCGCCGCTGCTGCCGCCTGTGAAAACGGCTTTTGCAAAAAGGGTGAGGAAATCACCGTCAAGGTCAAAGGCGGAGACTTGTTTGTTACCTATACCGGCGAGGGCATCACTCTTTGCGGTGACGCAAGGCTGATTTATGAGGGCGAAGCGGAGTTTTAATTAATTCGGAATGCGGAATTTCGGTCGCGTTTTTACCGCGTTACAATTGAAAATGATTCGCCGCAGAGGTTACTCAGATGTGACCTCTGCTTTTTTTGATTTACGCGGGGAAATCTGTAAAACGAGAACACCGTTCTTTCGCGGTTTTTGGTTAGCTGTGAAAGCAATGATGTTTTTTTTGCTGATAAAAATTTTTAATTTGTAAAAATATTTTGAAAAATATATTGACACACGAACTTTATTGCAATATAATAAAATTATTCTTAATTCTTGTTTCACGATTGGAAGAGAGGTGATTGGAAAATAAGAAATAATGAATGTATAAACTTTTTCAGTGTTGAACCCTATTCATTTCAAAACATTATAAAAAAGAGGAGAAAGCTATGGAAAATATAATCAAAACTCCAAATTCATTTATTCAGAAAATTATTGCAGGCATATTGGCAATTTTCGCTTTTTTGTTTGCAGGAAATGTCAACAATGTTTCTGTCACAGTCAGCAAAGTTACCACAGAATCCAAAATCATCTATTATGAATTCGTGAACAAAACCGGAAAGATAATCGGTAATGTTGAGCCGGAACTTCTTGAAAAGAAAGACGGTGAAGAATGGGTCGAGGTCAAAGATGTCGGCTATTTTACAAATGATATAGCTTATAGGGTGATGCCTTTTGAAAAGTGGCATGATTCAATGGAGCTTATGTCAGAAAATTACGAAAGCGCAACGCTTGATGAAGGTGAATACCGCATCACATTCCGCTATTACTGCAGTTCTCCCGGTCAGGAATCCGAAGAAGGGCACACAAGCGCAACATTCACCGTTGTTGCAGCATAACCGTCAAAAGAACAATTTCCAAAGGCGGGAAAATTGTTCAGACAGTATCTTGCCAAAGCGCATATAAAACAAACAGAAAAACACAACAAAGCGGTCGGTTGCTTGAGAACCCGGCCGCTTTATTATTGATTGGATTGCTCAAATCGCTTTGCTGATTAAATTTACCGCCGTGCACATCACAAAGCCGATTGCTGTTGGAAGCAAAAAGGCGGCCGCAGTATATTTCAGGCTCCCCGTTTCCTTTTTGATGGTCAGCATGGTTGTGGAACACGGAAAATGAAACAGCGAAAACAGAATAAAGCAGATTCCCGTAACCGTGCTCCAGCCGTTTGCGGAAAGAACGGAAAAAATGGAAGCGTAATCCGTCAGTTCAGTCAGTGTGCCTTGCGAAAGATAGCACATCAGCGTAATCGGAAGCACAATTTCGTTTGCCGGAAAGCCGAGAATAAAGGCGAGCAAAATGACACCGTCAAGACCCATCAGTTTACCTATCGGGTCAAGAAAATCCGAAACCGTGCTGATAACGGCAACGCCGCCGATTTTTATGTTGGCAAAAAGCCAGATGACAAGCCCCATCGGCGCGGAAATGCAAACGGCTCTGCCGAGAACAAAAAGGGTTCGGTCAAAAATTGAGCGGACAATCACACTGCCGATTTTCGGAACGCGATAGGACGGCAGCTCAAGCGTAAAGGCGGACGGCTGACCTTTGAGCAGTGTTCTGGAAAGCACATAGGACGCGCCGAGCGTGACAGCCACCGAAAGCACAATCGCCGCCGTCAGAATGCCTGCCGCCGCAAGGTTTTTGACCGACGGAGAAAGAGCGGCAACAAAGAACATGGAGATCACGGCAATGATTGTGGGAAATCTTCCGTTGCACGGAACAAAGGAATTGGTCAGAATGGCAATCAGTCTTTCTCTGGGCGAATCAATAATCCGGCACCCGACAACACCTGCCGCGTTGCAGCCGAAGCCCATTGCCATGCACAAGCTTTGCTTTCCGCAGGCGTGGCACTTTTTGAAACAGCAGTCAAGGTTAAATGCCATTCGCGGCAAATATCCGAAATCTTCAAGCAGGGTAAACAGCGGAAAGAAAATCGCCATCGGCGGCAGCATCACGGAAACGACCCATGCCATTACGCGATACACACCGTCAATCAGCGGCAGAACCAGCCAATCGGGTGCATTGATGCTGTAAAGGCCTTTCCTTGCCAACTCGCCGAGGGAAAACAGCCCTTTAGACAAAAGCTCGGACGGGTAGTTTGCGGCATAGACCGTGATGAAGAACACAAGCGCCATAAGCGTAATCATAACGGGGATTCCGGTGGCTTTTCCGGTGAAGACCGCGTCAAGCTTTCTGTCAAGAGAATCGTCTCGGTTGGTAATGTCCGCTGTTTTAGTGTAAAGTTCATGCGCTTTACAGATAACACTCTTTGAAACGCTGTCATTGATGATTTCTTTGGTGATGCATTTGTTCAAAAGCAGCTCAAAAGCGTCGCTTAAAGTTTTTTCAAGAAGCGTGTCGTCGGAAATTTTCATATCCAGGCGCTTTTCGGTTTCATTGATAAAATCCTTATCGCCGCATAGAAGCCGAAGCTTGAAGAATCTGTCTTGCGGAAAATATTCGCTCTGAATGCTTGAAAGCGCCGTTTCAATGGCGGTGTCATAGATGACGGCAGGGGAATATTTGTTTTTGTTTTCGCTCAGGCTGATGATTTCGCTTCTGAGCTTGTCAAGACCGATGTTTTCTCTTGCATTGGTTGCAATCACAGGCACACCAAGAAGTGCTTGAAGCTTATTTGTGTCAATTTCAATTTTTTTCTTTTTCGCCTGATCAATCAGGTTAATGCAGACAATCACATTTTTTGTAATTTCAAGAATCTGCAAAACAAGCGCAAGGCATTTTTCAAGCGTTGTTGCGTCGCAAACGGCAACCGTGACATCAGCCGGGCTGAAGCAAATTGCGTTTCTTGCAACCTTTTCCTCCTCAGAATGCGGTAAAAGCGAGTATGTACCGGGCAAATCAACAACAGCGATTTTTCTTTCGTTTTGCGTGAAAAATCCCACGCTGTTTGTTACGGTTTTGCCCGGCCAGTTGCCGGTATGCTGATTCAGACCGGTCAGCGCATTGAAAACGGTGCTTTTGCCGACATTCGGCGCGCCGGCAAGCAGAACGGTGATGTCGCTTTCGCCGGTGTCAATGTGTTTTCCGCAAGCTTTGCCTGCAACGGATTCAACCGTCAGTCCCATTCTCGGCATCCTCCTTTAATATAATGTTTTTGGCATCATCGTTGCGTATAGCGATAACCGTGTCCCGAATGAGATAGGCCGCCGGGTCACCGAAGATGCTTTTTTGAAGACAGCAAATTTTTGTACCGCCCACAACGCCGATGTCAAACAGTCTGCGGCGCAGAGCGCTTTCGGACTTTATAAAATCAACCGTGCCGCTTTCTCCGGCGGCAAGAGAGCAAAGAGAACGCAAAGCCGTCACTTCTTTCATAACGCACCTACTGACCGGGTGCTTACTATCATAATATACAATCGGTCCGATATGGTGAATAGGCAAAGAAAAACCGACGGCTCTTTATTCAGTGAATTCAAAAAATATGGAATTGTCTATTTTTTACATAATCAGTCGTTATAATTTAGACTAAATGACAATTGATTTATTAAAATTTATTATGTAAAATAATATATAATCAAAATATTGTAGAATATTGCGCCCATGTGCGATATTTTGCAGTTAGGGGAGGTTATCTAATGAAACCAAAACATTCATTCAAGAAACTGCTTTCGCTTGTTTCAAGGTTTGCGGTATAGGCTAAGTTTTCGTTTGCGGAGGTACGGTAGCGGTCGACCTTTGAAATAGTACCATTTTTAACAGCAAAGCTTTGGGCATAACCCTCAGTACCCTTATTAACTGCTACAACAGTAAGCTGGTTTTTGTTGTTTTTATATGCGGAAATGTACACATTTTCTGCCGGCTGTTCTGTTGCGTCTATTCTTACATCACCCGGACGTACAAACTTGGAG
>JBJFHW010000090.1:0-20754 GCA_051893965.1 Acutalibacteraceae bacterium | reverse complement strand
AAGAATATTGCCGCTGTCAACTTGTTTGATGATAAGCGGTATAAGAATTCCGGCAAGCGCGTGCTGCGTTGCAAGTTCAATCAGGCTTAACGCTTCCTGCTCATCAATTTTTTCGCAAGGCGTACCGTTGAGATAAGAGGAAATTAAGCAAAAAAAATCTTTTTTCAGTTTTTTACGGTCCATTTCCTCTTTTCACCTTCCAAAAAACAAAGCGGTCAAGAATTAAAATTAATTAAAAATAGGACTTTCTGTCACTATTCGCCATTTTAAATAATTCTATCACAATCTTATGCCCATTTCAACAAATATCGACCATTTTTTAGCAGTTGTCAAAGACAAATAAATTCCATTTTATCCAAAAATTATAAATGACAAAAAAAACAAAGTCCCGGTCAGGACTCTGTTCGTCGGGCAGATAAATCCGCCCTTGTTTTTTTGTGTTTAACTCTCACAATTATGGCCGTCAGCGCCGTAAAAACAAGAATTCCGATCAGCGCGCCGGTGCTGTCGATGAGCACATCTGTAAACTGACAGCTTCTGCCTTCAACAAATTTCTGATGAAATTCATCGCTTGCGGCATAAAAAGCACAAAACAGCAAAGCAAAAGCCAGTCTTTTAAAATCAAAGCCGTAAGTCAGTGCAAAGGCGCACGTCAGAACACCCAAAGACGCATATTCCGTCATGTGTGCAATCTTGCGGACAACATGCTGAAAAGATTCGATTTTTTCTTCTTTCGCCGCATCGCTCCAGGAATCGAAATCTTTATAGATAATTCTGACAATCTGCTCAATCACGCCCGAGCTGGTTTCGCTCGACTGCTCAGCCTTTTGTGCCGAAAGACAAAAAATCACCATCATATCCGCTGCAAGAAGCAAAAGAATAATCATTCTGAGTATTTTAACATTCTTCATTCTGATTTCTCCGAAATATTTTTTTGAATTCATTTGTTTAAGACTTTTTTCCTATTATATCCGATACCGCCGCGCTTTTCAAGACGCTTATGAAATCAGTTTTTCTGCATAAAGTGCCATGGTCTGCCCATAATATCCCGCAACAAACGGAACCGAAAAAACAAGCGGACAAAGCAAAAACCACCCGGCAAAGCCTGCACGCAAAGAAAAAAGCCGGACCGTCTGCCCGCCCATCATCTGCGCGCTTTGTTTAAAGCAACCGGCCGCCGTATTTTTTTCATTTTTCACAAAGTAATATTTTGCAAGAAAAAACAGCCTGCGAACCTTAAAATAAAAAAATGCCGAAACCGCAAACGAAGCCGCGGCGGACAGAACCAGAATGATAAAAAGCTCCTTGGTGCAGCCCTTTATAAGATGATAAAAAAGAACCGCCGTAAACGCAAAAGCCGGCAGAAAAGATACGGCAAAATTGACCGCTTCGATAATCCATGAAAAAAAGCCGAAGCGGGCAGAACGAAAAAATTTTGCGGGAGAAAAATAAAAAAACAGGTCTTTGACATCGGCGGATTTTCCGCCCGCTTTGAGAGAATAATAATAAATCATGCCGTTTTTCAGCGCATAAAAAACCGCGCTTTCAAAAAGAGACAGCGGCACACAAAGCAGAACTTTCAGCAAAACCGACGAACATCCTTTTTCTTCAAGAGCAAAAAGCATCAATGTCGAACCAACGCTGAACAAAAAGACGGCAAGCGCAAAAAAGAAAAGCAAAATAACAAGCACATACGTTTTTCCGTTTTGCAAAACCCTTGCTTTGTTTTTCAGTTCAAAAAACATGTTGACCTCCGAAACAATTATTCATTCATGTTTTTGACGGAAAAGACGGGAAATAAACAAAAACAGCCTGCAAATCAGACTGTTTTTATCCGTAATGCTATTAATTTTAACGTTTTCGCGGCAAAAAATCCGAAGCCGGAAATTATTTGTTGCCGAGAATGATGTCTGCGCCGTCAAGAACAAGCTCGCCAACCTGATCGATTATGTCAAGCGTTTCCTGATTCTGTGCACTTTCATATTTAGCAACAAGTCTGACGATTTCGGTGACAACATTGATTACTAAATCAAGAATCTCTTTCCAGTTCATTATAAAACCCTCCCCTGATCATTTTTTTTAACGCGTTTATACGTTTCTTTATAATAACATTAACATATAATTCATATTTTGTCAATATTTTTTTAAAAATATTTTGAATTTATCCAACAAAAAAAGCGGATTTCGTTGGGCTTTTCAGCCTGAAATCCGCTTGTTATATTTTTATTGAGCTACATTAACCTTTTTCATAGGTCACGGAAGCAACCAACTGCCTGCTTGTCTGGTCGCCGTTTTTTGAAACAACGGCACCTGCCGGAATGGTAATGTTCACCGTTGCGCCGTCGGGAATGTTCAGATCGTTTGTGTTGACAATGATCTGGGAATTGTCTGCGCTGTCCACAAGACCGATAACACTGCCCGAAACAGATTTTTTCTTTCCGTCATATTCAACAGTGATAATTGAAATCTTTTTTGTTTTAACGCCGCCGTTCCATTCGCTCGGATCAATGTCAAAAATAATTCTTCCGTTGCTGAAGCTTGTGGAATTGGTTTCAATGCTTTTCAGTGACGGTTCCTTTGACGCTGTGGTGTCCTCACCTTGAGTATCCGATTGATTTTCGGTGTCTTCCACAGTTGTTTCGTTGTCAATCGGCTCGGTTCCGGCTGTGACAGGCGAAGTTGTTGACGGTTCGGTTGTTGTGGGAATGTTCGAGGTGAACACATCGGGTATGCTCATGTCAACCGTGGTCAGTTCGGGATTGACATCAATTACGGTTGTCATTTCGTTTGCAAGATTAAAAACGGTGGTCACAACCGTCGGCATGGTTTCACCGTAAGCCGTTGTGAGAACCATTGTTGCAGGCTCATTTGCTGCTTCGGTGACATCCTGAACCTTGGTTGTTGCCGTTGGCATCGTCACATTTAAGGTTGTGGTTTCACTTTCGGTATCATCTTTTTTGCAGGCAGTAAAAATTGCCGCCAGAATGATAACGAGAGCCAAAGCGATTACTTTTTTCATTTGAAACGCCGTGCGAAACAGCGCCGCAAAGGCGGCCGAAACGCTTCCTTTCTTATCTTATTTTCTTATCGCCAAAATGTAAAACTTCTGAAAAATTATTTTTATTATAATCCTGTGTTCGCTCAATGTCAATGAAATAGCTGTTAACAAAAAATAATTTTTTCCAAATCTTTCTTTTTATATCAGCTTCCGGGCATTTTCTTTTATATATTCTGCCGCTTTGTGCTTAATCTTAGTTAAAATATCGTTATTTCGGAAATATTCTTCCGCTTTTTCAATTTGTGCTTTGTTTATTGAGGTCGTTTCGTCTGTTTCATCAAACATGATGCGGATTTTTTCCGCCTGATCTGCCGCCTGCTCAAGTCCGATTGCCCGAAGCGCCGGCACAATAATTTCGGTCAGCTCCCTGCCGTTTTCTTTGAAAAAGGTTTCAACGCTTTTGTCCGACACAAAAACATCAAGCGCATAAACATACTTTTTTTCGTCGCACAGCTTTGCAAACTCGGCGCTCATGTCATCAAACTTCTGAAGCTTCAGCTGAAAAGACAGCGCGACGCCCTCAAGAAGCTCTTCTTCGTCTGCGTTTTCAATGGTTTCGGCTGTGAGTTCGCCGTATTTTTCTTTTAGTGCAACAAGGTGCTTGATTTCGGCTTCTTCTTTTCTGTAACGCGCATAATAGCGCTTATAGGCTTTGATTGCCGCGCGAAAAACAAACGCCGCACCGATGCAGACGGCAACAAGCACAATCACATAGACCCAATATTGTCTGAACCATTCCATAAAACTTTCCATATATTCACCGTTAAGCAAAAGCAATTTTCTGCTTTCTGCTTCTTTCTTCATTTAATCGGCAAGCAGCATTTTATAAATATCGCCCTTTTTCATGCCGGTTTCCTTTGCCGCCTGCTTTGATGCAAGGCTTGCGCTCATTCCTTGTGAAACATAGCTTTTGGCAAGGCTGAGCGCTTCTTCGGGCGAGTAGGCTTCTTCTTCGTTTTCGCTTTCGCCCTCAATAACAAGCACAATTTCACCTTTCAGGGAATTATCGGCATAATCCTGCGACGCCTTTTGCAGCGTTGTCCGGATCACTTCTTCGTGAATTTTTGTGATTTCACGCACGATAACAAGCTTTCTGTTGCCGAAATAGGTATACATATCCGCAAGCGTTGCCGCAAGCTTATGCGGTGCTTCATAAAAAACCATGGTTCTTTTTTCGTGCACCAAAGATTCAAGATGCTCTTTTCTGCCGGGCTTGTTTACGCTCAGAAAGCCCTCAAAGGTAAATCTGCCCACCGGTAAGCCCGAAAGTGCAATTGCCGCAACAAAAGCCGACGGTCCGGGTACGGCACAAACGGTAATGCCGAGCTCATGGCAAAGAGCAACCAGATCTTCGCCCGGGTCGGAAACGGCAGGCATGCCGGCATCGGTGACAATGGCGCAGTTTTCACCGTTTAAGATTCTTTCGGCAATAATCTGCCCTTTTGCCCGGCGGTTATGCTCAAAATAGCTGATCATGGGCGTTCTGATGCCGAAATGATTGAGCAGTTTGAGCGTAACTCTGGTGTCCTCGGCGGCAATGAAATCAACGCTTTCAAGCGTTTCAAGCGCGCGCGGAGAAATATCCCCGAGGTTTCCTATGGGCGTTCCCACAACAAAAAGCTTTCCCTGCATGCTCATTTCTCCTTTCGGCTTTGTCTGTAATCTTCAAAAATTCCGGCAATTTCATCGCTTTCCGTGCCGTCACTGTTTTTCATCAGCAGATTTTTTTCAATTTTAACACTGCTTTTTCCGCCGCGCCTGCCCTCAACCAGAACAAGCCACGGCGCTCTGCCCTCTTTTTCGCAGACAAAGCGGATTCTTTTTGCTTCCACGCCGAATTTTCGCATGGCAACAATGATGTCGCAAAGCCTTTCCGGTCGGTGGCACATACAGAATCTTCCGCCCCAGCGAAGCAGCTTCGAAGCGGCACAAACGGCGTCTTCAACCGTACACATGGTTTCGTGACGGGCAATTTTATCCGCCTGTGACGCACTTTCAATTCCCGTGCCCACGGGCTTATAGGGCGGATTCATGGTTACAAGATCGAATTCGCCAAGCGGCAAAACACCTTTGAGATTTCTTAAATCGGCATTGATGACTTCAAGTCTGTTTTCAAGGCCGCAAAGCTTCAGCGTTTTTTCAAGCTGCCGGCAGGCTTTTTGCTGAATTTCAACGGCAAAGACTTTGTTTGTTTCTTTTTTGAGCCACAAAAGCGGAATAATTCCGCAGCCCGTTCCGAGGTCACAAGCGGTCTCACTGCGTTTGATGCCGGCAAAATCAGAAAGGAGCACAGCGTCTGTTCCGAATGTGTGCGCATCGGAAACAACAATATTCATGTTTTTGCCGAGCGGTTCAAGCCGCTCATCGGCGCTTAAAGATGAATCGGTCATCATACGCATGGCCTCCTTTCATGTGTTACCTATCAATTAAAAGAAACTGATTTGTCTTGTCTCCGGCATATCGTCCAGCGCGCCGACATTTCTCAGTGCGTCAATCACTGCGCTTGAAGCGCCTGCTTTGGCGGCATAGTCCTCCACGCAGACAAATTTTTCGCCCGACTGTCCGGCGGCGGCAAGTCCGACTGCCGCATTTTCACCGACACCGCTCAAAGCCGAAAACGGCATACGGATTTTTCCGTCTTCAATTTTATAGACCTTTGCATCGCTTTTATAAATATCAACTGGCAAAAACTCAATTCCCCTTGCCATCATTTCGTTGACAACCTGAAGTCCGGGATACATATTCAGTTCTTTCGGTGCGGCTTCCTTGCCCTTTTCTTTGATTTCCGCCATAAGAGCCTTCACCGCATCTCTGCCTTTCATAACGGCAATGGCGTCAATTTCTCCGCCGCGCACCGTCATGAACGAAGCATAATATTCAATCGGATAATAAATTTTGTACCAGCCAAGACGCATGGCGGCGCTTACATATGCCGCGGCGTGCGCTTTCGGGAACATATATTTGATTTTCATGCACGAATCAATATACCACTGCTCAACGCCGTGATCTTTCATCGCCTTGATGTGTTCTTCGGTCAAAGCCTTCGTCGCCTTGCCCTTACGCACAATTTCCATAATCTTGAACGCCATGCTCGGTTCAACACCCTTGTGCATCAGATAAACCATGATGCTGTCACGCGTTCCGATAACTTCGGAAATGGTGCAGGTGCCGTTTTTAATCAGTTCCTGCGCGTTGCCGAGCCAGACATCGGTTCCGTGAGAAAGACCCGAAATCTGAAGCATATCCGAAAAGTTCTTCGGCTTTGCGTCAAGAAGCATCTGAATAGTGAACGGCGTTCCGAGTTCCGGTATGGAAAGCGTGCCCGTGGGACAGTCAATGTCTTCGGCGGTAACACCGAGCGGTTCGGGCGACGCAAGAAGCTCATAAACCTTCGGGTCGCAGATGTCCGTTTCCATAACGGGGATACCCGTCAGATCTTCCAGATGCTTATACAGTGTGGGAACATCGTGGCCGAGGTTATCAAGTTTCAGTATTGTATCATGCAGCGCATGGAAGTCGAAGTGGGTTGTGACCGTGCCTTTGTTGGCATCATCGGCAGGGTGCTGAACGGGCGTGAAATCTTCTGCTTCATAGGCGTTCGGAATAACAACCATACCGCCCGGATGCTGACCGGTTGTGCGCTTAACGCCGGTGCAGCCGATTGTCAGTCTGCTTTCTTCGGCTTTGCTGACAACCTTTCCTCTTTCCTGCAAATATTTTTTCACATAGCCGTACGCCGTTTTGTCGGCAACGCTTGCCATGGTGCCGGCTTTGAACACATGAGATGAGCCGAAAAGCTCTTCTGTATATTTATGAGCGCGGGATTGATAATCACCGGAAAAGTTCAGGTCAATATCAGGGCTTTTATCGCCGTTAAAGCCGAGGAAGGTTTCAAACGGAATATCGTGGCCGTCTCTGTCCATCATTTCGCCGCACTCCGGGCAGGCTTTCGGCGGCAGGTCGTAGCCTGAACCGACCTCACCGTTCATAAAAAATTCGCTGTGTTTGCATTTCGGACAGCGGTAATGCGGCGCAAGGGGATTGACTTCGGAAATACCTGCCGCATTGGCAACATAGGACGAACCGACAGAACCTCTTGAGCCGACATGATAACCGTGATCTTCCGAGTTTTTCACAAGCTTCTGCGCGATAATATAAAGAACGCCGAAGCCGTGGGCTATAATTGAATCCAGCTCTTTTGAAAGGCGCGAAGCCACATATTCAGGAACGGGGTCGCCGTAAAGTCTTTTTGTTTTTTCCCAGCAAAGCTTTTTCAGCTCATCGTCTGCGCCGTCGATGCTCGGCGGGAAGTTGCCCGAGGGAATCGGCGTGATATAGTCAATCATATCGGCAATTTTGTTGGTGTTTTCAACCACAACCTCATATGCGGTTTCTTCGCCGAGATAGGCAAATTCAGAGAGCATATCCTTGGTGTTTCTGAAAAACAGCGGAGCCTGTCTGTCTGCGTCCTGAAAGCCCTGACCTGCCATGAGAATTGCTCTGTATACGCTGTCGGCAGGGTCGATAAAATGCACGTCGCAGGTTGCAACCACCATTTTTCCGAGCTTATCGGCAACATGAATCACCTTGCGGTTCATGTTCTGAATATCTTCAACGCTGTTAACATGCGGGAACTTTTCGCTTCTTATCATATATTCGTTATTGCCGCAGGGCTGAATTTCCAGATAATCATAAAACGAAGCAATTTCCAGAATTCTTTCATCGCTTTCGCCGTTTGCAATGGCACGGTAAAGCTCGCCTGCTTCGCACGCACTGCCGATAATCAAGCCCTCACGGTATTTCATCAGCTCGCTTTTGGGAATGATCGGTCTGCGATAGAAATATTGAAGGTTGGAAAGCGAAATCAGCTTATAAAGATTTTTCAGACCGGTGTTGTTTCTGACAAGAATAATCTGGTGGAAATACTTTGCCTTTTTCTCTTTTTTCCATTCATCAAAGGGTACGCCCCTTGTGTCGTCTATGAAATAGGCCTCCATGCCGTAAATGATCTTGATTTTTCCGCCTGCTGCCGCGGCGGCTTCGGGATAAGCCTGAACAACGCCGTGGTCGGTGATGGCAATTGCCTTGTGCCCCCATTCAATGGCGCGCTTAACCAGAACGGCAGGATCCGTCATGCCGTCCATCATGGACATTTTTGTGTGAAGATGCAGTTCAACACGCTTTTTTTCGGCATCGTCAATGTGCGGAATTTTTTCAACCGTTGAAATGGCTTTGGGTATAATCACATTTTCGCCCGTATACTTATCAAAGGATATATCGCCCCTGATGAGCACGGTGACTCCGTTTTTCAGCTTATCAAGCAGCTCTTCGCAGTTTTTCTTGCGCTCAAAAATTTTGCAGGAATAAGAATAGGTTGAATCTGTGATATTAAAGGTTATGATATTGCTTCTTCCGTCTCTGGTCTCTCTTGTTTCAAAAGAAAAAATGTCGCCCCAGACCGTGCAGCTTCCGTCTTCGGGTGCAATTTGAGAAAGCGGTGTGGGTGTTTTTGAAATGCCGCTTCCGTAAATCGGCTTTGCGGTTTCAAAATAAAGCGGCAGACCCTCAACCGTTTCATGCGCGCGGTTTTTCGGCTTTGAGGGCGAACTGCTTTGTGACAGCTTATGAGACGCTTTCTGAATATCTTTCATCACGCTTTGCGCAATTTCGGCTTCGGCCTGCTTTTTCATGGAAAGCACTCTTTCATCGTCCTGCGTGACTTCTTCGCCCGTAAATTCAACGCCGATTTTTCTTGAAAATCTCTCGTTAACAAGCGACGAAATAAACCTGTCACAGCCGCAGTCTTTGAGCACATCAAGACCGCCGTGAACAAGATTGATTTTCAGCGTGGTACCGTCAAACGAAGCGGTGCTGTTTTTGAAAAAGCCGTTGCTTGCGGCAATGTTTTTGTTGACCTCGCCGATAATTGTCGGAAAATATTCCGGCGAAAAACATTCGGCAGGCATTTTCAGATGGATTGAAGCGGCGCTCAGACCGAGTTTTTGAGCAATTGCGCTTTGCGCGGCTTCAATATCGTTTCCGAAAACAAGGCAATCTGCGGCAGCATCCATTTCCATCTGTCTTTTTTCTTTATAAAGCCTGATGTTTTTTATTTCGCAGTGCGAAAAAATCTGCTGCTGTTGCGGTTCAAGAAGCTGACCGAAAAGCAAATTAAAATTCGTTTCCATTATTTTCTCCGTAGTATCGTTATTAAAGTTTTTCAATTTCTTTCATGAGTTCATCAATAATTTTATCTTCCGGCACTTTTCTCAGAATTTCTCCGTGAGAGAAAATCAGACCGCAGCCGTCGCCACCGGCAATGCCGATGTCTGCTTCTTTGGCTTCGCCCGGGCCGTTAACAACACAGCCCATAACCGCAACTTTAATCGGCTTATGTATGGTTCTCAATCTGTTTTCCACCTCGTTTGCAAGGGAAATCAGATCAATTTTTGTTCTTCCGCAGGTCGGGCAGGAAACAAGATAAGGCTCATCGTTTTTCAGTCCCGCCGCTTTAAGAATGTCAAAGCCGGCATAAACCTCCTTGACCGGGTCGGCAGTAAGCGAAACACGGATTGTATCGCCGATGCCGTCAAGAAGAAGCGAACCGATGCCGATGGAAGATTTGATAATGCCCATTTTTTCCGTGCCCGATTCGGTAACGCCGAGATGAAGCGGATATGGGCACATGGAAGCAACCTTTTCATAGGCTTCAATCATATTTTTGACATTGGAAGACTTGATGGAGATGACAATATTATCAAAATCAAACTTTTCAAGCAATCTGACGTGATACATGGCGCTTTGTGCCATGGCTTCGGGTGTCGGGCCGCCGAATTTTGCAAGAATTTCTTTTTCAACGGAGCCGGAGTTGACGCCGATACGAATCGGAACACCGGCAGAAGCGCATTTATCGGCAACCGCCTTCACATTTTCGTCTGCGCCGATATTGCCGGGATTGATGCGAATCTTGTCCACCCCTGCGTCAACGCAGGCAAGCGCAAGCTTATAATCAAAGTGAATGTCTGCAACAATCGGAACGCCGATATTCTCTTTAAGCGCTTCAATGGTTTTTACCGCCTGCATATCGGGAACGGCGGCTCTTATAATCTGACAGCCGGCTTTTTCAAGTGCTTTTGCCTGAGCAACGTTTCCGTTTATGTCATGTGCCGGAACATTGAGCATGGACTGCACCGCAATCGGGTAGCCCGAACCGATTGTTATATTTCCTATTTTTACCTGTTTTGTTTTTCTTCGTTCTGCCATAAACATAGCCATACGGCACAAAATGCCTTGAAACATTGTGTGCCGGGTCCTTTCTTATTCAGTTTGAAGTTTGAAGTTTGGAGTGTGGAGTTTGGAGTTTTGGTCGCGGATTTACATTGTGCCAATAATAAACCGGTCGTCCGCGGTGGGAAGTTTCTTGTGTTGGGTAAAATGTAAATTATATTTGTTTGTGCCGATAGGTAGTTTGTGCTGAAAAGTGACAATCTGCCACCGGCGCCCGTGCGGCTGCGCCGCCGAGGTTGGTTCATGAGCACACTGACCGTGAAGCACAAACAGCAATCTGACGGTTATAGCTTCAGGCACGATAAAAGGAAGCACGTTTATTTTTAACTGCCTGCAAATTTTTTACCGCTTTGCGGACACGGCACGCCGTGTCCCTACCGTAATCTGTTTATAAAAATTGCGGTAAACCCGGTCGCCCTTGGGCGGCTTAACTTTGCACATACTTTCTTTCGCGACGAAATTGGTAAAGATTATTACTCTCTGCCCCGCGTGAGCATGCAAGCGGGGCTTGCCGGACATTGTACGATTGACGGCTTTCACCGTCAATCAGGAAACCCCCGGCGAGGGTTTCCTACGGTAAAACAGTCCACCGGACTGTTTTACCTACCTTCCTGCGCTTTTTGAAGCATTAGGATTTCGCCGTCTGCGGACGGCAAAATCTTTTCGTTTTATTTATTTCGCGGCATTACTGCTAAATATTTTCTCATTCTTCCACGCGTGAGTCCCGCGGGCGTTGCCCGCACCCACAAGCTTTTTTGTAAAAAAGCTTGGCAAAAAACTTTGCTCCTATGAAAGCTTTGCGCTGACTTTATGTCGCGGCGTAATTGTTAACATTGCAACTACCTGCCCCGCGTAACATCTGCGGGTATTACCCGCCCGCCTTAGTAGAATCCTCTGCCGGAAATCAACTTCCAGATGTCGCTTGCGGAAATAACCGCCATGAATATCAAAAGCAATACCATGCCTGCCGCATGAATCCAGTTTTCATATTTTGCAGGAACAGGCTTTCTGAAAATCAGCTCAACAAGCATGAAGAAGAATCTGCCACCGTCCAGAGCCGGAACCGGCAAAAGGTTGAACAAACCAATGTTGATTGTGATCAGTGCCATAATCATCAGAAGCGATGACCAGTCCATGCTTGAAACGCTTTCCTGCGCAACGTCGGTGATGACCGAAACTGTGCCGATCGGACCTGCAAGGTCGTTAAAGCCGTAGTGACCTCTTATCAGATCAAACAGGCTCAGATAAACCATTCTTGACATCGTACCTGCATAGCGGAATGCACCGCCGATTACGTTTGCGACATTTTTGTTTTCACCCAGAAGAACAAAATCGAACACGGTGACCGTTGCCATTTCAACGCCCTTTACTTCAACTTCACCCTGATTGCGCTCCACAACATAGTCAATTGTGTAATCCTTGTCGGCTGTGATTTCGGCGATCAGATCCTCTCTTGAACTGATTTTTTTGCCGTTAACTTGCAGAATTTTGTCGCCGTCTTCAAGACCGGCTTTTTTCATTTTTGAACTGACCGATGAAATCACACAGTTTTCATCATAGGAAAAGTTTCCGCCTGTGCGTTTTGCAAAAGTGACCGCCGGAAGATCTGTTTTTTCGCCGTTTCTTTCAACAACAAAATGATAGGTTCCGCTTTCGTTTCTTTGCATCAGAAAGCTGATGTCATAATCGGAAAAGACCTTTTTGCCGTCAATTTCAAGAATTTTGTCGTTTTCCATCAGACCGCCCTCGCTGTTGCTGACGGCTGAATCATAAAACTGCAGAATCTGGTTTGTTCCCACATATTCCCCGGTTCCCACAAGGAAACCGCAAAGAATAATTCCGAGAATCACATTAAAGGTTGCGCCGGCAACAACGATGATCATTCTTTGCCAGACTTTTTTGTTGCAAAAAGCTTTTTCATCGTCACTGCTTTCTTCTTCGCCCTCCATGCTGACAAAACCGCCGATGGGGAAAAGGCGAAGCGCATAGGTGGTTTCCTTGCCCTTCTTTTTCAAAATTGTCGGACCCATGCCGAGCGCGAACTCGTTGACCTTTACGCCGAAAAGCTTTGCAAAAATGAAATGACCGAATTCGTGAATAAAAATGATAAAACCAAAAAATAAAATGGCAATAAGAATCGGCCATGCCTTACTCCAGACAGTGCCGAGCACTGACAACAACTGAAAATTCAAACGATCACCTTCTGTTTATATTTGATGGCTGTATACATATTCCCTTGCGTCTCTGTCCGCTTCAAGAACATCGCAAAGCGTATAGGTTTCTTTGCTCTTGGCGTTTTCCATTGCTTCGCCCACAAGCGCGGCAACATCGTGAAAGCCGATTTTGCCCTGCCTGAAAAGAAGATTTGCCGCTTCGTTTGCACCGTTTGCCGCGGCAGGATAAAGTCCGCCTTTTTCAATGGCTCTTCGGCAAATGTTTATGCAGGCAAAGGTTTTATAATCCGGCTTATAGAAAGTCAGCTTGCCGTAGTCGCAAAGGTCAAGCTTTCTGACCGGGCTTTCAAATCGCTGCGGATAGGTCAGCGCATACTGAATCGGAATTCTCATGTCGGGCACGCCCAGCTGTGCGATAACGGAATTGTCGGCATATTCAATCATGGAATGAACAACGCTTTCACGGTGCACAACAATGTCCACCATGTCGGGTGTGACATCAAAAAGCCAGACCGCTTCAATCAGTTCCAGCCCCTTGTTCATCATGGTTGCGCTGTCGATGGTTATTTTTGCGCCCATGTCCCAGTTCGGGTGCTTGAGCGCCTGCGCCGCCGTTACGTTTTGCAGCTCGTCATAGCTTTTTGAAAAAAACGGCCCGCCCGAAGCTGTTAATATAATTGACTTGAGTTCTTCTTTTTTATTCATGCCCTGAAGACACTGAAAAATTGCGCTGTGTTCGCTGTCAACCGGCAAAATGGAAACACCGTATTCTTTTGCCGTATCCGTCACAAGCCTGCCGCCGGCAACCAGCGTTTCTTTGTTGGCAAGGGCAATTTTCTTTTTGGCTTTGATTGCCGTGAGCGTCGGCTCAAGACCTGCCATGCCCACAACGCTGTTAAGCACGGTGTCGGCTTCTTTTGCCTGCGCACATTCGCAAACGCCCTCTTTTCCGAAAAGCACTTTTGTGTTTGTGTCGGCAACTCTATCTTTCAGCTCTTTTGCCGCTTTTTCGTCCGCCATTGCGGCAAAAGCGGGTTTATATTTTCTGATTTGATTTTCAATGATGTCAACATTTGCGTTTGCCGTTAAGGCAACAACCTCATAGCCCTGTTTTTCGCACACATCAAGCGACTGCGTGCCGATGGAGCCTGTTGAGCCGAGAATTGAAATTTTTTGCGTCATAAAGTATCACTTCTTTAGTTTAATTCATCAGTCTGAAAATTCCGTAAAGAACGGGAAGAACAAAAAGGCTGCTGTCAAAGCGGTCAACAATGCCGCCGTGACCGGGAAGAATGTTGCTGTAATCCTTGATTCCGACATTTCGTTTCAGAACCGAAGCGGCAAGGTCGCCGAACATGCTGACAACCGAAAGCAAACATGAAATCGGTACAATATAAAGATATTTAAACGAGCTGTCCCACATGAATGAACCGTGGCCGATTTTCTTTGAAACAAGATCGAAAACCGCAAGCACAACAACATTGATTGCAGCAGTGATAATCGTGCCGAAAACCGCGCCCTCAACGCTCTTTTTGGGGCTGATGTTAGGCGTCATTTTGTGCTTTCCGATTTTTCTTCCCACAAGGAAAGCAAAAACATCGGTAAGCCAGGAACAGGAAAATGCCATCATCACAAGATAAATTCCCTCAAAATGCGTATATCTTGAAGAAACATTGGCAATATCGTTCAGCCTGATGAAGCACGAAAGACTATATGGCACACAGACGCAGGCAAAAAACGCCATCACCGCGTGTTCATATTTAATCACCTGATTGAGTACAACCGTCATGCACAACAGCAGCAGAACAAAAAAGCTGTAAATAACCGGAATGTGCGGGATATTGATCTGATAGCTGACTGCAAAAACGGTAAACACCGAAGCGACTGCCGAAACGGTAAACAACGCTTTGCTTTTTGCGCCGACTGCTTTTTCAAGCTCATAAACCGCCATTGCCGAAACAGCGGCAACAATCAGTGTGAAGCCGATTCTGAAATTTGCAATAATTGCCGCAAGGAACAAAACAAGTCCAATGACAATAATGATGGTGGATTGTGTTCTTTCACCTTTAAATCGGTGTTTCTTTTTTGTTTTACTCATAATTTTTTACCGTGCCTTTCAAAGGTACTGCGTTTGATGATTCAAACTTTACAGTAATGACCTTAAATGATCCTTTACCTTTTTAATTTTTTCCATTTTTATGCGCCGAATCTTCTGTTTCGTTTTGCGTATGCTTCAATCGCCCTGTCAAGATCGGCAGGGGTAAAATCCGGCCAGAGAACATCGTCATAATAAAATTCGCTGTATGCCGCCTGCCAGATGAGGAAATTGGAAAGACGGTATTCTCCGCTGGGTCTGATAATCAAGTCGGGGTCCGGCTGATTTGCAGTGTAAAGATTTTCGCTGATCATTTGTTCGGTAATATCCTGCGCCTTCAGCTTTCCGCTTTCAATTTTCTGTGCAAGCGTCCTGACGCTGTGAACAATTTCATCTCTTCCGCCGTAATTGACGGCAATGTTGATGTGAATTTTGTTTTTGTCCTCGCTGTGACATTCAACAATATCCATAAGCTCGGCAATATCCTGCGGGATTCCCTTGCGTGAGCCGATGAAATGAATGTTATAGCCGGCTTCTTCGTTTTCGCCCTCTCGCTGCTGCATTTCATCAAGATAGACGCGCAGCAAATCCATAATTTTGCCCACTTCGTCGGCGGAGCGCTTCCAGTTTTCGGTTGAAAAAGCATAAAAGGTCATGTATTTTATGCCGATGTCGGAGCCGTACTGGCAAATTTTCCGGAACACTTCGGCGCCGACCTTATGCCCCTCGGTGCGCTCAAGTCCTCTTTTTTTTGCCCATCTGCCGTTTCCGTCCATAATGATTGCAATATGCTGCGGAAGAACATCAAATTTTTTATCCATAAAATTGCCGTGCAGTACAAAGCACCACAAAAAGAACCGGTCTTTTTGCCGTACCCGTATTGCTTCCTTTCATAACATATTTCTAAATTATGCTCAAAAGGCTGTCTTGCCTTCAGGGTAAGCTACCCTTATGCGGCAAAACAGCCATAAGCGAAGCGTTGTCAGTCTGCCCCGCTTTAACAATCAGATGGAAAGAATTTCCTTTTCTTTGGCATCTGCAATCGTGTCGATGTCTTTGATATAACCGTCGGTGATTTTCTGAACTTCTTTTTCGCCCGTTTTCAGATCATCTTCGGTGATTTCGGAATTCTTTTTCATGGCTTTGAGCTTTTCAATTGCGTCTCTGCGGATGGAACGGATGGCAACCTTTGAGTTTTCAGCCGTTTTCTGAATATCTTTGGCAAGTTCTTTTCTTCTGTCTTCGGTAAGCGGCGGGAAAGTCAGTCTGAGAATATTGCCGTCGTTCTGCGGATTGATTCCGATATCCGAAGCCTGAATTGCTTTTTCAATTTCCTTGAGAACAGATTTGTCCCACGGCTGAATGGTTAACACTCTTGCCTCTGCAACGGCGATGGTTGCAAGCTGACCGACAGGAGTGGGTGTTCCGTAATAATCAACGGAGATTTTGTCAAGCACCTGCGGATTGGCGCGGCCTGCGCGGATTGCCGCATATTCGCTTTTGAGTGCGTTTATGGTTTTATCCATTTTTGTTCTTGCGAAATCATATACTGTTTTCATGTTATTTACCTCACTTATTATGAATATATGTAATACAAATTATTTTACGATTGTTCCGATGTTTTCGCCCTTGATGGCTCTGACGATATTTTGCGGATCATCAAGATTGAAAACAAGAATGCCGATGTTATTGTCTCTGCAAAGAGAAGCTGCGGTGCTGTCCATAACGGCAAGACCGTTTTTGAGAATATCCGTGTGTGTGAGTGTGTCATATTTCACAGCGTCGGGATACTTGTTCGGGTCTTTGTCATAAACGCCGTCCACATTGGTTGCCTTAAAAATGATTTCGGCGTTGATTTCCGCCGCTCTCAAAGCCGCCGCGGTATCGGTTGAAAAGAAAGGATTACCTGTTCCGCAGCCGAAAATGACAACTCTGCCTTTTTCAAGGTGACGAACCGCCTTGTTCCTGATGTATGGCTCTGCAACCTGCTGCATGGCAATTGCGGTCTGAACCCGGACGTCAACGCCCATCTGTTCAAGCGAATCGGCAAGCGCAAGTGCATTCATTGTTGTTGCAAGCATACCCATGTGGTCTGCTCTGGTTCTGTCCATTTCACCGCTGCTGCGGCCTCTCCAGAAATTGCCGCCGCCGACAACAAGGCCGATTTCAACGCCCATTTCATAACATTCTTTCACCGCTTTGCAAATATTGTTTACCGTTTCAAAATCAATTCCCTTTCCGTCTTTGCCGGCAAGCACTTCGCCGGAAAGCTTGAGCAGAATTCTTTTATAAACAGCCTGCATGAAAAACACCTCCGAAGTTTCTGCAACCATTTTGCAGATGACAACGCCGCGCCGATGCACGGCGATCTCATTATCTTTATCTATTCTACTAAATATCGGACGAAGTGTAAAGACTTTTTGAAAAATTTGTTCCGGCAGGGTGAAAAAAGTTTTCAATTGCGCTGCGAAGAAAAGTCAGCGAAAAAAGAGAAAAGTTTTTTGCCGAGCTTTTTTTCAAAAAAGCTCGTGGGTGTGGGCAACGCCCACAGGACTTACGCGGTGGGCACCGCCCGGCAAGCACCGCTTGCATATGCTCACGCGGCGGGCACCGCCCGCATGCTCACGCGGGAGAAAATCAGCCGGCTTTGAAAAATTCGCCCGCGAATGCGGCGTTATTCCTCAGACCCGCGAATGCAGCGTTATTCCTCAACCGACTTGACAAAATGCAGTTGTGTGGTATAATAATAGTACAAGAGAGCACTGCGATAAGCGGTTTGCTCAGAAATCAGTTAAATAACCGTCTGTTTTCGAAGCATAGGGCGGTTATTTTTTTATGCTAAGATTGTAGCCTGTGGCTGCAAGAAGAATAAGTATTAAAATGATACCGTATTCTAAAAATGTCATAGCATCACCCCCCAATTAAAAAATCAGAGGGCAAGCCCTCCGTTGGGAGAGCAAACCGCCTATCCGTTATTATGAGCAGACAAAAGTCGAACACAATACGCCTGAAAGCAAATATTTTACGCACCTTGCACAACTTTTCGCCTTAACATACGGCAGTATGTCTGCGGCTCAGAATTGCACAATGAACGCAAAATATTTGTTTTCAGGTTCTGCGAAGTTTTAAGCGAATAAATTTTTGTCGAGACAAGAAAGAAAGCGCAGAAATGCTGACGCATTTCGAGCATTTCTGCCGCTGTATCGGCGAAAATGTATCGCTTAAAACCGTATCGTGTTCGGCTTTTGTCTGCTCGTAGTACTCTCTTGGCAGTCAATTGACTGCGTTTGTATTATACTGTTTAATTGTTCTTTTGTCAAATATTGTCGTCGCTTTAATAAACTCAAAAACCTGCCGTCCGAAACAGACGGCAGGCTTTGTTTTAGCTTTTATATCACGGTTAAACCTCGTTTGTTGCAATAATGTCAACACCCGTGTCGCAAACATTGCAGATGAGCACATCACCCATTTTTACCGGTGCGTCAACAACCTCGTTGTTAATCGCTTTCATACATTCAAACATTTTGCCTTTCGGAATCGGCGCAGAGGTTCTGACGGGTACAACAGGAAGAATTCCGCCGTTGACCTTCATGGTGGAAGTCAGCATACGCACCGGATTTGTACATTCGCTGACAGCATATTTTTCCCCTCTTTTGCAGGTGTTGCCCGTTACTTTTGTGACCTTTCCGGCATCGTCCAACTCAACCGTTATCGGACAGCCGATCGGGCAGGAAACACAAATCAGATTTCTTGTCATGCCTTACACCTCCACACTGACAACAAGTTCTTTTTTGTCAAGAGCCTTGATGTCGTCAACCTTAATCGGAACATTTTCCATTTCGCCCGGAGCAAGCTTGGGCTTTTTCTTGGAATAAAGCACCTTGTCTCCGCTTTTTACAACAATTTTTGCGTTTCTGTAAACATCACGCACACGGAAATAGATTTTCACGTCTTTGTCGGTGTCGCAGTTGATGTTCTGCGGAACGGTGTATCTTACGCCGCCCTCGGCTTTGACGGAAACATATTTTGCCCTTTTGCTCTTGCCTTTTGAAAGAATATATTTTGCCGCGCCCTCGCCTGCAAGCTGACTTTCCTGTGTCACATAGTCAACAAGGTCATGAACCTGCAAAACGTTTCCGCAGGCAAAAACGCCCGGGCGGCTTGTTTGTCTGTATTCATCAACAATGGCGCCGTTTGTTACGGGGTCGATCATGATTCCCGCGTTTCTTGTCAGCTCATTTTCGGGAATCAGTCCGACCGACAAAAGCAGCGTGTCACATTCAATGTATTCTTCCGTGCCCTTGATCGGTCTGCGGTTTTCGTCAACATCGGCAATCGTTACACCCTCCAGTCTTTCAATGCCGTGGGTTTTGATAACCGTGCAGCTCAGACGAAGCGGAATGTCCATATCTTCAAGGCACTGCACAATGTTTCTCTGAAGTCCGCCCGAATAAGGCATCAACTCGCAGACGGTCTTGACCTTTGCGCCCTCAAGGGTCATTCTTCTTGCCATGATCAGACCGATGTCGCCCGAACCTAAAATGACAATATTTTTGCCCGGCATATAGCCGTCAATGTTCACATATTTCTGTGCGGTACCGGCTGTCATAATGCCCGAAGCACGCGAACCGGGTATGTCAAGAGCGCCTCTCGGTCTTTCACGGCAGCCCATTGCCAGAATAATTGCCGTCGCGCCGATTTCAAGAATTCCGTCGGCTTTGTTGGTGGCAATGACAACGTTGCCCGGCTTGATGTCGGTTACCATGGTGTCAACCTTGACTTCAATGTCGGTCTGTTCAACCTCTTTGATAAATCGGTATGCATATTCGGGACCCGAAAGCTCTTCGCCGAAATAATGAAGACCGAAGCCTGCGTGAATACACTGTTCAAGAATTCCGCCGAGCGTTGCCGCTCTTTCAAGAATCATAATTTTGGAAACGCCGCATTCTTTTGCTTTAAGCGCCGCTGCCATTCCGGCGGGACCGCCGCCGATTACAACAAGATCATATTTAAGCATCAGTCCTCACCTCACTTTGTTTTGTTGAAAAGAATTTTTGAACGGTTGCCGTGTTTGGTAACCTGATTCATCGGAATGTCAAGCTCACGCGAAAGAATTTCAACAACCTTGGAGCCGCAGAAGCCGCCCTGGCATCTGCCCATGCCGGCTCTTGTTCTTCTCTTAACGCCGTCAACGTCTCTTGCGCCGCAGGGTGCTTTGATTGCGTCAATAATTTCGCCTTCGGTGATACCCTCACAGCGGCAGATGATGCGGCCGTAGCGCGGATCTTTTTTGACAAGCTCGGCTCTTTCTTCAATGGAAAGTTTGTTGACTCTGACGGGAGCAGGTCTTTTGGAAAGGAAGTTTTCTTTCTTTTCATATTCGGGCGCAATTTCGCGGAAAATTTTGCCCACATATCTTGCAATGGCAGGCGCGGCGGTCAGTCCCGGTGATTCAATTCCGGCAACGTTGATGAATTTTTCGTTCGCCTTGCTCGGCCCGATGACAAAATCGCTGTTATCTCCGGCGATGTGCGCACGAAGCCCTGCAAAGGACGTGATTGCGTTTCTGGTTGTCATTTGCGGGATAACCTTTCTGACATCGTTTTTCACGGTGTCAAGGCCTTCGATTGTTGTGTCAACATCAAGCTTGCTGTCAAAATCAAGGTCAATTGCCGTCGGTCCCATCAGCACGTTTCCGTGTGCGGTGGGGGTGATGAGAATACCCTTGCCCATGGCGGACGGACAATGGAAAAGAACGTGGTTGACCATTTTCTTTTCGGTTTTGTCAAGAAGATAATATTCGCCCTTTCTCGGGATAATCTTGAACGATGTGTCGCCGATCATGGCGGCAATATGGTCGGCAAAAACGCCGGCGCAGTTGATGATGTATTTGGCTTTGATGACGCCGCTTGCCGTTGACAAAAAGAACATTCCGTCTTTATATTCAATATCGAACACACCGCTGTTTCGTTTGACTCTTGCGCCGTTCATAACCGCGTTTTCCGTTGCGGCAATGGCAAGCTCATAAGGGCTTACGATGCCCGCCGTGGGCGCCCACAAAGCGCCGATTGCGTCTTCGCTGATATACGGCTCCATTTCGCGAAGCTGTTCCTGACTGATGATTTCCATGTTCGGAACGC
>JBJFHW010000089.1:0-4438 GCA_051893965.1 Acutalibacteraceae bacterium | reverse complement strand
ATTTATCTCTTTACCTTCTTCTCGTCGTGTTTTACACACGAATCCGTGAAGAACCAAAAAATTTTTTAAATTTTTGAAACTTCTGATACACCGTACAGGATATTGACTGATAAATTGGCTATATGGTATAATAAGCATGTTAGTTACTGTTTGAAACCATAGGAGGCGTTTGATGATGAGCGAACAAAAAACAAGAGAACTGCCCGCCTGCCCCGTTGAAACAACACTGACCTTAATCGGTGATAAATGGAAAGTTCTCATTCTGCGTGACTTAATGCCCGGAACAAAGCGGTTCGGCGAATTAAAAAAATCCATCGGCAGTGTATCGCAAAAGGTGCTGACTGCCCAGCTTCGCGACATGGAAGCGAGCGGACTTGTTGACCGCAAAGTCTATGCCGAAGTGCCGCCGAGAGTGGAATATTCACTTACCGAACTCGGAAAAAGCCTTGAACCGGTTCTTGAAGCCATGAAAAACTGGGGCGAGGATTATAAAACATCTGTGCAATAAAAATATTTTGGAAATTTTTTGAAATTCATGCAATAAAATCCGGGTTTTGTGCATTATTCTTTTGAAAGGGTTAATTGAAGCCGCAAAAAGCAATAATAAAAAGGGCTGAAAAATAACCGTTCAAATTTATTAATGAAAGGATTTTTACCCATGAAAAAAGCAATCAGAAAATCATTCGCAATCATTCTTTCCATTCTCACTGTTCTTTCCCTTTCGGTCTGCTCATTCGCCGCTTTGTCGCTTGAAGAGGCAAAGGCAATTGCACTGGGTGACGCGGGCTTTTCCGAAGCACAGGTTCAGATTAAGGAATGTAAACAAGACGGTGCGGAATTTGACGTTGAATTTTTCAAAGACGGTGCAGAATATGACTACACCATCAGCGCAAAAGGCACCATCACCTCTTTTTCCTTTGACACAAACCGGCGCATAACCGGAAGCAAAGCACTGGACGCAGCTGCAGCCAAACAAAAAGCCCTTGATTTTACCGGCATCAACGAAGCCGACGCAAAAGCGCTCATGGCGGAATATGACAAAGAAGATGTTGAATATGAAATCAGCTTCATAAACGGCTCAAAAGAATACAGCGTAACGGTTTCGGCGGTTGACGGCACGGTTATCGAATATGAATATGAACTTCTTGCAGGCGGAAACAGCTTCTTTGCTTCGTTTATTGCCTTTATTGAAAGCATTATTGCAATGTTCAGAAACCTTTTTGTAAAATAAACCAAATCCATTTTTAATTCAAAATGCCGCTTATCCTAAGCGATAGGCGGCATTCATTTTTTTGCTTCATTCCTTTGTTGGATATGGATTTTTTTCATGCTTTGTTATATAATATGGAAGATTCTTTTCAAAACATAGCAAGGTGTAAGCATGGAGAAAAACTATATTGATATTTCATTTGAAAAGGCCAAAACGCTTCTTGATTCAGACAGCCGCTGTTTGATGCTTGATGTGCGCGAAGAAAGCGAATATTTTGTTTCGCATGCAGACGGCGCCGTTTGCTTTCCCGTTGATGAAATTGAAGAAAACAGCGCCAAAGAGATGATCTCGTCAAAGGAAACACCGGTTATTGTATATTGCAAAACCGGGACGCGCGCTGTTCTTGCGGCAGAAAAGCTGTGTGCGCTCGGCTATCAGAATGTTTATAACCTCGGAAGTCTTGTCGGCTGGCCTTATGGCATGGGCTTCGGCGCATACTGAAAATCAGATAAAAAAAATATCCGCCCGAAAAGGCGGATATTCATTATTTTGTTACTTCGGTTAAGCTGCTGCGGCAACAGTTGTTTCAGCGGGCTGAGTTTCAGCAGGCTGAGTGGTTGTTGCACCGCTGATTGCTCCTGCAATCTGATCGATGATAGCGTCGCTGTCGATGAGACCGAGAGCCATGCCGATCTTAACAACTACTGTAACGATTTTAAGAATAACTTTTGCAACCTTCGGACCGACTTTGAGAACCCAGAGGGGGACATCATCAATGTCGAAATCTGTGCTTTCATCCGTATCGGTTACTGTTACATCCTCATCGGGTGTGCCGGCTTCTGCAAAAGCAACTGTTGTTACAGAGAAGATCATCAAAACTGCAAGAAGAAGAGAAATCAATTTCTTCATAGCTTGTTCCTCCTTATTAATTTGTAACTTCAGTATATTACATTCTTCATGGTTTGTCAATAGGTTTTTAACCGTTTTAAAAGTATTTTAAAACATATTAATCAAGCGTTTCACTGACATTTTTCAGGCTTATTTTACTGCCCGGAACATAATCTTTGATTGCTTCAATTAAACTGTTTTTTCCGTCCTCATCAAGTGCTCTGAAAGCGGCAATAATGAATCTTTCCTTTTTTGAAAGGTTCAGATTATCCATGGAATCATAATCGGAAACAAGCTCGGCAACAGTGTTTTCGCCCTTTACCATAAGTTCCGGTCGGTTCTCCTCAACGCCTAAAATATAGCCGACACTGACATTATAAATCTTTGAAAGATTATATATTGTCGTAAGAGACGGAGAAGTGGTTCCGGTTTCATAAAAAGTATAGGTCGTTCTGTCAATTCCGAGAATATCGGCAATGTTTTGCTGTGTTAACTTATGCTGATTACGGATTGCTTTTAAACGTTTTCCCAAACTCATAAAAATTCCTCCTTGACTGTTCATTTTTGTTTTCTTTTTATAACACCCTGTATCGGCAAGTGTAATATCTTCTCTTGCCATATCTATATTAACATATCGATTGTTTCAAATCAATAGAAAAACAAAATGTGTCAAAATTTCACTGTAATCTTAAGATTTGTTATAAAAGCTTCAAAACTATTGCTCATTTTGCTGTGAAGAAAAATATCGGACAATATTTTGTGCATCTTTTTTTGAAATTCCTTTCACTTGCGCCAAAGCTTTTTCGTCTGCCTGTTTCAAGGCGGAAACGGTTTTGAAGTGCTTGATTAAAATTGCCGCCTTTTTTTCACCGATTCCCTCAATTTCGGTAAGCTTTGTTGCAATGGAAGCGCGGCTGTGCTTTTGCTTGTGATAGGTAATGGCGAAGCGGTGAACCTCTTCCTGAATATTTGAAACAAGTGTAAAGACGCGGCGCCCATCGTTAATGGCAATTTCATTGCCTTGCGCGGCGATAGCCCTTGTGCGGTGCTTGTTGTCTTTTACCATTCCGAAAACGGGGATATCCAGCCCGAACGCTTCCACAACCGGAAGAACGGCATTGACCTGTCCCTGTCCGCCGTCAAGCAGAATCAAATCCGGCAAAATTCCGAATGTACTGTCTGTTCCCTTTTCTTCAACATATCGGTTCAGCCTGCGGCTGATGACTTCGCGCATGGAGCCGTAATCGTCCTGACCGTCAAAGCTTTTGATGGCAAAGCGCTTATAGGCCGCCTTATACGGTCTTGCATTTTTGAACACAACCATTCCGGCAACATTGTCTGCGCCGGCGGTGTGCGAAATGTCGTACGCTTCAATATATTCGGGTGTTTTTGAAAGGCCGAGCAGCTTGGCAAGCTCATCGAGTGCGGCAGTCTCAGAGCCTTTTCTGCCCAGATATTCGCCCAGCTTTTGCGAAGCGTTGCTCAGGCACATTTCCATCAGCCTTGCGGTTTCGCCTCTTTGCGGAACCGTAAGTTCTGTTTTTTTGCCTCTTTTTTCTTCAAGCCAGCGCACAAGCAGTTCGCTGTCGGCAACTTCGGCATCGGCAACAATTTTCGGCGGAATATCCCTGTTCATCATATAATAGGACATAATCAGTTCATGCCTTGTTTCGGGCAGATTTTCGGTTGCTTCAAAAATGAAATGGTCGCACCCGCAAAGAAGCCCGCCGCGGAAATTCAAAACGGCAAGGCAGGCGCGCTGACTGCTTTGCGCAACAGCAAAAATGTCCTGATTCTTATCCGTGGAACTGACAACTTTTTGCTTGCTTGCAATTTTTTCAATGGCTCTGATTTTATCGCGGTATATGGCCGCTTTTTCAAAATCGAGATTTTCGGAAGCAGTTTGCATCTTTTCATTTAAAACGGCAAGCGTTTTTTTGCTTCCGCCTTTGATAAACTCAATTGCCTGCGAAAGATTTTCCTCATATTCTTTTTCGCTGATTTTTCTTGCGCACGGCGCACTGCAGCGGGAGATAAAATAGTTCAGGCACGGCCTGCTTTTTCCGATGTCGCGCGGAAAAACCTTTGAACAAGTCGGCAGTTTGAAAATTTCTTTTGCATCGTCAACTGCACTTGTGACGGAAAAATTTCCGGTATACGGGCCTAAATAATCGGCATTTTCATCGTCTTTGCGATAGCAGGCGCTGATATTTCCCCAAGGGTTGGGTGTAATTTTGATATAGCTGTAGCCCTTGCTGTCTTTGAGCAAAATATTATATTTCGGCATATTCTGCTTGATTAAGCTGCATTCAAGCACAAGCGCTTCAAAGTCGCTGTCGG
>JBJFHW010000088.1:0-4439 GCA_051893965.1 Acutalibacteraceae bacterium | reverse complement strand
GAAAGCGGCACCGCAGTCAGCGTCATGATAACCACCATAACACACGCTAAAATTCTTTTCAGATTTTTCTGCATTTTTCACTCCTCCAGACATTCGTTTTTATATTATAAATATACACCGTTTTGTTGTAAATTTCAATATTTTATTAACATTAACTCATGATTTTTTGTTTAATCATAACAACTAACTTTTCGTTTATAAAATTATAAATATTTTTTTCAAAGCATCTTTTTGCAAATTAAAATAAACAATATGTACCCTTATTCCTTATTTAAACTGTTTTTTTAAAAAGTCTTTTTAGCAAATTTTTCAATCGTTGTTTTGTTCATATTAAAGCCGTGTTTTGCCAATAATCAAAATGAAGCCGCAAACAAAAGCGGCAAAGAAATACTTTAAAGGTGTGAAAGTATTGGGCTACAACAAAGTTGAAATTTGCGGAATAGACACTTCAAAGCTCAAGGTGCTGACAGAAGCGGAAAAAACGCAGCTTTTAAAGCAAAGCCACGCCGGCGACAAACAGGCGCGTGAAAAGCTGATCAACGGAAATCTGCGCCTTGTTCTGAGCGTAATTCAGCGTTTTTCAAACCGCGGCGAAAATCCCGACGATCTTTTTCAGGTCGGCTGCATCGGACTGATCAAAGCCATTGATAATTTTGACATGAGTCAGGGTGTGCGGTTTTCTACCTATGCTGTTCCAATGATTATCGTAAGTCGAAAACAGGAAAGGACTTTAAAAATGACAAGGAAAACAGCATTAAAAAAAGCAATTGCAATCCTCTCTGAGGACAAAAACAATTCGGAAATCTGCGAAAAGCTCCGTGAGCTTCATGACGAACTGCCGCTCATTCACTGGAGCGAAAAAAGCATTCGTGACCGTGTTGAACAGTTTGTGGAAGAAGAACACAGAACACCCAAGGTTTCAGACTTCAGAAAAGCCGGTATGCCCCCTCACCCTGTTTTTAAGCAAAAATTCGGCATCACACTCGGCGAATGGCTCAGTCGCAATTACCCGTCCGAAAAACTCACATACGAAGACATAAAAGAGCAAATCACAAAAGAGTTTAAAGAAAATTACAACACCGTCAAGCCCGAAAGTCAGGAGCAGTTTAACCGTCAACGAAAAGCCGGCACAAAAAGCTGGCAGACCGTGGCAAAATATAACGGCGTCAGCTCATGGCACGGACTGTTAAAAGAACTCGGTTTGCCTGCTTATTCAAAACCGCAAGGTGACAGAGAAAAAGCAAAAATCACGGTGAATATTTTTCATGATCTGAAGCGGTGAAAGATCTTTTTGCCTCTGTTTCAAAAAGTTTTTCGCTGTTTCTGTTTGCTTCGGCATTGTAAACCGCAAAACAATATGATATAATTTCACTTGGAATAATCCGCATAAAAACAAATAAATTGAAAGGAATCGGGTACAACGCCCGGAAGAGACTGTTATTCTTCAGGCAGGTTCCGTATTATATAAGAAAAATGGCAAAAATGACGGTATATCACGGCAGCTTCGCAAAAATTGAACATCCCAAAATTATTGTCGGAAAGAATACAAAAGATTTCGGCAACGGATTTTACTGCACAGTTATCCGTGAACAAGCAGAGCGTTGGGCAAAAAGATACAACACCCCGATTGTAAACACCTACACCGTCCGCCTTGACAGTAAACTTGACATTCTTGATTTCAGCGAGATGACAGACGAATGGCTTGATTTTATCGTCAATTGCAGAAGCGGAAAACCGCATCATCACGACATTGTCATCGGGGCGATGGCTGACGATCAGATTTATAACTTTGTGGCTGATTTTATTGACGGAGTGATAACCCGTGAACAATTCTGGGTCTTGGCAAAGTTCAAATATCCGACCCATCAGATCAATTTTTGTACTGAGGAAGCGTTGAAATGTCTGGAGTTTGTTTCTGCTGAGGAGGTAACGAAATGACAGGACGAGAGGACAAAAAAGCCAACGACTTGTTTTACACCTGCAGTCTGATTGACTATATGGCAAGAAAAACAAAAAACAAACGAAAAGATGTTGTCAACGCCTTAGGCAAAGACCGAATCAGCAAAATTTTAGAGCTTGCCGACATTTACCACAGCGACAACATTGACCGTGTCAGCGATGACTTTATCACCGAAAGCGGCATCAGAACCGGAAGCTTTGATAATGTTGCCGCCGCCAGATACACCGTTCCGTCTCATTGGGACATCGGAAAGGTTTATAAGCGGCTGATTCTGGGAATCGCTCAAGCCGAAAACATATCAACCGTTGATGCGTTATCGGAAGCTTACAATTCATTTGTGAGCGATAAAATAGATGACTATAACAGCAGCTTTTATTACGATCCGCCGCAAAACATCCTGCAGGCATTTTTAAGCGGTGAAATTGAATAAGCCTATAAAGAAATCAGGACTGCCCGTTTGTGAGCAGTCCTTTGTTTTTATCAATCCGTCAAGCCCAGCATCCAATCTCTTGCGTTGATGCAACGGATTCCGTCATACTGAACCTCCGGGTCATCGTCAAGCGTCAGAATATATTTCGGATAATGATCCCGGATAGACATGAGCGGCTTCAGTTCTCTTTCAAGCGTCTTTTCGTCACGAACCGTAAGAGCAACCTGATAATAGGTTGTACCCTTGCTGTTCTGTGCAACAAAATCAACCTCCATATCCCCGACTTTTCCGACATACACATCATAGCCACGCCTTATCAGTTCAAGATAAATCACATTTTCAAGAATATGCCCCCTATCCGCTTGTCTTGAACCCAAAAGCATATATCTAAGACCAATATCCACAACATAATATTTTTCAAGGGTTTTAAGATACTGTTTTCCTTTGATGTTATACCGCTTTGCCTGATAGATAATATAGCTTTCCGTCAGAGCGTCCAGATATTTTTCCACCGTTTTCGAGTCGATTTTGCGACCGTCAGATGTCATCGTATCGGCTATTTTTTTTGAAGAAAGCGGATTGCCGATGTTATCGAAAACAAACCGCAGCACACTTTGCAGCATCATCGTATCGGTGATTTTTTTGCGGGATACAATATCTTTGATAACAATTGTGTTATACAGCCCCTCAAGATAATCACGGATTTCGCCCGGCTGCCCTTTCAGTTCAAGTGCATACGGAAACGAGCTGTTTTCCAGATATTCCGTATATTTGACTCCTCTGTCATTCATACTGCCGGTGCTTTCCATATATTCCCGAAAAGACAGCGGAAGCATCTCAATTTGAATATACCTCCCCGAAATCTGGGTTGCAATTTCACTTGAAAGCATATAGGCATTTGAGCCGGTAATATAAATATCAACATTCGGCTTGAGAAAAAGACTGTCAACCACTTTCGGAAATTTTTCAACATTTTGAATTTCATCAAGGAAAATATAAGTCGGCTCATCTTCCGAAAGTTTCTCGGTAATATAGGCATAAAGCTTTTTATAATCCGTCAACTCTTCAAAAGCCAGATCTTCAAAATTGACGGAGATGATTTGTTTGTCGCTTATGCCCTGTTCAAGAAGCATTTGCTGATACAGCTTCAGCAAAGTTGATTTTCCGCAGCGACGGATTCCGGTGACAATTTTGATAATATGTTTATCTTTCAGAGCGAACAGTTTATTCAGATATTCGGTTCTTTGAATAAGCATAAACCTGCCTCCTTTGTGACTTTACAATAACAGTATATCCAAAAAGTATAAAAAAATCAACAGTTTTTGGATTGTATTCCGAAAACTTTTTAATTTTGCTTTTTATCTAAATTACATTTGAGCATATATTCTGCAATTTTTCTTATATATGAAAAGTTTTTTCTTTTCTCATCTTTCATATTAGTTATGAAACTAATTGAAAGGTTGTGACTGAAAAGATGTTTTCAGAAAAAAGAAAAGAAGATATTGAAAAGTTTGTGTCGGCAATTCTGCACGATGATCATGACAGCAATTACTTCATCTGCCATTATTCAGACGGTTCTATGCACTCATTAAGGACAAGCCGCAGTGAATTTTCACTTGAACTGATCAAAGAAAAGGACTGTTATTTCAGCCTGAACGGATTTGCAGGCTATCACAGAAAATCAGATGAATGCAGGCAAATTAACGGCATTGTGCTTGACCTTGACTATCACAATGCGTCAACGAAAGAATTTCGCCGCTGGATTGTTGAAAGAAATTTAGCCATAATTCTTGATGCAGTCTTTGACGGTGACATTCCCGATCCCAATATCATAACCAATACCGGAAGAGGCATTCAACTACTCTATCTGTTTGAAAATTCAATCAGCTATTTTACCAAAAACGGCGAAACAAACGAAAAAGCAATATACGCTTTTAGGAAAATTCAAGAAGAAATAGCAGAAAAAATCAAATCCGTTCTGCCCGAAAAAGACGGTCTTGAAATTGACTATAATGTCAATGACATTTCAAGAGTTGTTCGTATTCCCGG